>PKWQ01000227.1 GCA_003133265.1 Acetobacteraceae bacterium | reverse complement strand
GGCGCAGGCGGCGCGCGCGGCGATGGCGGCGCGTCTGGCGCATGCCGGGGCCAGTCCGCGCGTGGTGGCGGCGATGCGCGCGGTGCCGCGCCACGCATTCCTGCCCGACGGGTTCTGGCGGCTCGCCTATGCCGAGACCGACCTGTGGCTGGGCGATGCGTGGCTGGCCGCGCCGTCCAGCATCGCCCGGCTGCTCGATGCGCTCGACGTGAAACCAACCGATCGGGTGCGCGAGGTCGGCGCGCTGACCGGCTATACCACAGCACTGCTCGGCCAACTGTGCCGGGAGGTCGTGGCCGACCCGCCGTTCGACGCCATCCTGGTGCACGCCGCGCTGGCGTCGCTGCCGTCCGATCTGCTGGCGGAACGTGCGCCGCGGGGTGGCCGGCTGGTCGCCGCCATCGGGCAGGCGAGCGGACCGCAGCGTCTGATCCGCGCCGAGCTTGGCGAGGACGGCACCGAGCAACTGCGTGATCTCGGCCCGATCTGGCAGCCGTCGCATCCAGCCGCATGTGCGGACGCCAGGCCGCAAGCGCAAACCGGACCGGAGGGGACCGAGCCATGAGCATCGTCTCCTATGTCAGCCCGGACTATCTGCGCCTCGCCGCCAGTTCGCCGGTGATCCAGGCGATCCGCCGCCGCGCCTATCAGCTGATGGGGCTGCTGCCGGGTTGGCGCGTGCTCGATATCGGCTGCGGCCCCGGCACCGCGACGCTGGACATGGCGCGCATCGTCGGCCCGCTCGGGCATGTGACCGGCATCGATGCCGACGCGGACATGGTGCGCGAGGCCGATGCCGCCGCACAGCATCACGGCGTGGCGGGCTGGACCACGCATCAGGTGGCGGATGCCACCGCACTGCCCTTCGCCACCGCCAGCCTGGATGCGTGCCATTGCGAACGGGTGTTGCAGCATCTGACGCCGGAACAGGTCGATGCCGCGCTCGCCGAAGCAATGCGGGTCACCCGTCCCGGTGGCGCGGTGGTGTGCGTCGACAGCGACTGGGCGACGTTCTCGGTTGATACGACGGAGCCGGAGTTGGAGCGCAGGCTGCATGCGGTGCATCTCTCGCGCTTCCGCAACCCGTTTTCCGGCCGCACGCTCGGGCGGCTGTTGCAGCGTCACGGGTTTGGTTTCATCGCCACCGAACCGGTGGCGGTGCCGCTGCTGGCCGCCTCGGCGGAAAATCTGCTGGGGCCGACCGAGCGCGAAGCGGCCGAACGCGGCATCCTGACCGATGCGGAATGGCAGCGTTGGCGCCGCGCGGTGGCGGAACGCCGGCTTGGCCCGCCGGTGGTGGCGCAACTGACCATGACCATCGCTGCCGGCCGGCGACTATAGCGACAGGGAGAAGCCGGAGAGATGACCGAAGCGCAATTCCTCGCCGCCCGTCACGTCCACGGCGCGCATCATCTGGCGCTGCTCGCCCGCCCCGGCGTCGTCGCCTGCGGCGTCGGCCTGCGCCGCCGCAACGGCGTGCTGACCGATCAGCACGTCATCAAGGTATTCGTGGTCCGAAAGCGCCCGCTGGCCGATCTACACCCGGCCGAAATACTGCCGGCCGCGCTGAGCCATGGCGAGCATGTAGCGGAGATCGACGTCGAGGAGATGCCCGCGCCGGTGGCGCCGCCGCGCCATCCCGCCAGCGAGCGGTCGATGATGGCCGAGGCGCGGTTGCGCGTGCCGCGCCGGCCGCTGGTCGGCGGCGCCAGTCTGGCGCACCGCGATTTTTCCACCGGCACGCTGGCGATCGGCGTGACCGACAACGCCACTGGCGCCGGATATGCGCTCAGTTGTAACCATGTGCTGGCGATGCAGAACACGGCGCGCGCCGGCGATGCGGTGTTGCAGCCGGCGCGGGATGACGGCGGCCGGTATCCGCGCGATGCGGTCGGCATGATGGTCCGTTACGTGCCGATCCGCTTCGATGGCGGGTCGAATCTGGTGGATGCGGCGCTGGCGGCAGTGCCGCCCGGCGCGGTGCGCCAGAGCGTCGATCTGATCGGCGCGGTCAGCGAAAGCGTGGACGCGGACACGCTGCGGCCCGGCGACATCGTGCATAAGGTCGGCCGCACCACCGGGCTGACCGAAGGCCCGGTGCTCGCCGTCGACGTGTCCATGCCGGTCGCCTACCATTTCCTCGGCTTCCCGGCGGGCACCGCGATATTCGTGCGCCAGATCATCGCCCATGTGCCCTGTGCCTATGGTGATTCCGGTTCGCTGCTGCTCGATGGCCAGAACCGCGCGGTTGGCCTGCTGTTCGGCGGCACCGAGGGCCATACCTATTTCAATCCGTTCACCGAGGTGGAGAAAGCGCTCGATGTCCGTCTCGTTCACGATGCCTGAAACGATCATGCGCCATTGCGTCGGCCTGGCGCACCGCGCCGACGCCGACGCGGTCAATGCGTTACGGCTGGAGCTGTATCGCCAGGCCCGGGAGTTCCGCCTGCTGCGCCCGGAGCAGCTGGTGTGGAACGGCTGCCACGACGACGGCGCGGTGGCCGCCGGCTGGGATGTGGACGGGCGGCTGATCGCGACCATGCAGAGCCGCATCGTGCCGACCCGCGCGCGGGCGGAGGAGAAGCTGGGCATCTCGGTCGCGCTGGACGAGAGCTGGTTTCCCGCCGCGATCCTCAGCCGCGCGGCGACCGCGCGCGGGCATGGGCGGAGCGGGCTCAATTCGGTACTGCGCTGGCACATGCTGCGCGCCGCGCAGGCGTGGGGCTGCCGGTCGCTGCTCGGCCTGGTCTATGCCGACGCGCCACGGCTGAATTTGATGCGGGCGCTCGGGTATCGGTTCCAGTCGCCAGAGCATGTATGGGACGACGAGGTGGAGCCGATCCAGCCGCCGTTGCTGGCCTATCTGGCGGCGGCGGATTTTTCCGCCGCGCTGGCGACGTTCGAGACAACCGCGGCGGAGCCGATCGCATCCTTTCCCTGGCGCGGTCCGGCTCTGGTCATTCCGGGTTAGCGCCCCAGTTCGTCCAGCAGCGCCTTCGCCGCTTGCATGTCCGGTGTTTCCCAGCCTTCGGCGTACTCGGCGTAGACCGGCGCCAGTATCTGTCGTGCGTCGCCGTTGCGTCCGCGCGCCTGGTACAGGCGCGCCAGGCCGGTCGCGGCGCGCAGGGCGCAGAACAGCGCGCCTTGCTGGCGGGCGGTGTCCAGGGCGCGGGCGAACAGCGCTTCCGCCGCCGCGTCGTTCTGGGCCGTCGCCAGCGCGATCTCCGCGCGCAGCCTGTGCAGTTCCGCTTCCGCCATCCGCTGTCCGCCGGGCTCGATCAGCACCTGGGCGGCGTCCAGCCGGTCGTGCGCTTCGGCGAACCTGCCTTCCCGCGTCAGGAACATGGCCTGCTCGAAACGGAACATCGGGATGAACATCTTGCCGTTCGCCGCATGGATGCCCTCGATGCCCCGATCCATCTGCTCAATCCCGGCGCCGACGGTCCCGCTTGCGGCCAAGTGCCAGCCGCACAGGATTTCGCCATACCGGCTCCATGTCCGGCCGTTGCGTTGCGTCGCGCTGCTCAGCAGCTCGTTGCCCAGCACCTCGACCGTGGCGGCATCGCCGCGCAGCATCGCATGCAGGCCGACGCGCAGCAGCACATAGGCCATCGAGGCGAAATGGTTCGTGTTGCGTCCCGCCTGCAGCGCCTCGCGCGCGGTCGCCGCTGCCCGGTCGAGCGCGCCGATCTGCTGCTGCAACAGACAGAGCGAGGAGAGTGCGGTGGTCAGCGGGTCGAGACCGTAGGCGAAGGTGAAATCTTCCCGCCGCCCTGAGTTGATCAGTCTTATCGCCCGTTCCAGATGGACCTGGGCAACGCGCAGTTCGCCACCGTGCAGTTTCACGATGCCGAGATTGCGCAGCGCCATGCCGATCAGCGCGGGGTCGTCGGCGCGCTCCGCCAGGACATGGAACCGTTCCGCTTCCTGCGTTGCCCGGGGGATGTCGGCGCGGACCAGATGCGCGGTGAATCGGCCCCACAGCACCTGGAACAGTTTCGCGCCGCCGTCCACCCGTTCGCACAATTCCCAGGCCCGGTTGGAGTTCGCCTCGGCATCGGCTGAGCTGTAGCCCTGGGTGGCGAACAGCGAGCCACTGAGATCGGCGCGCAGATGCAGCTCCCGCATATCGCGTTCGGGTCCTGCCGGCAGCGTGCCCAGCAGGTCGATCGCTCGCCCCAGATGCGAGGTGGCGTCCACGTCGGCGGAGCGGTGGATGGCCAGGTCGCCGGCTTTCTGCCACCACTCGATCGCCTGTTCGGTCAGGCCTGCCTCGGTATAATGCCGCGCCAGCAGTTCGGGCTGCTTGGTGGCGATGTCGGGAAGCTGCGTGCGCAGCGCCTCCGCGATCCGGCTATGCAACTCCTGCCGGTTGACCCGCAGCAGGCTGGCATAGGCCACGTCCTGCAACAGCGCGTGCTTGAACATGTAGACGGCATCGGGCGGCGCGCCGCGCGCGTAGATCAGCTCCGCCGCGACCAGTTGGCCGAGCGCTTCGTGCAGATTCGGCGGCTCCAGCGGTACCAGGGCGGCGATCAGCCGATAGGAGAATTCACGGCCGATTGCCGCGCCGATCTGCGCGATCGACTTGACCGGCGCCATGCGATCCAGACGCGCCATCAGGCTGTCCTGCAGCGTCGTGGGCACCGCCAGCGCCGACAGCGGGCCGCTCAGCATCCACTGCCCGTCGACATTGTGCAGCAGGTCGGATTCCAGCATGGTTTTGGTCAGTTCCTCGACGAACAGCGGCACGCCATCCGTCTTCGCCAGGATCGATTCCCGCACCTCCGCAGGCAGCGCCCGTCCGCCGCTCAATCCGTCCAGCATCAGGTTGCTGGCGTGACGGGACAGGCGATTGAGCTGTAACTGCGTCGTGTACGGATGGGCGGCCCAGGCGGGCTGCTCGAATTCCGGGCGGAAGGTGATCAGCACCAGTATCGGCAGATCATGGATCCTGGCGAGGAAGCGGTCGAACAGTTCCTGCGTCGTCGGATCGATCCAGTGCGCGTCTTCCAGCAGGACCAGAACCTTCTTCTGTCGGACGATCTTGGATGTAAGATCGATCAGCAACTCCAGCGTCGCCTGCTTGCGGGCCGGCGGATCGAGCCCGAGCGGCGTCAACCCGGGTGTGGGCGGGATCGAGAGCAGCTCGGCCAGCAACGCCACCGCTGTGTCGGACGTCTCGGGCACGCTGGCGAGGAGCACGCGAAGCTTGTCCAGCCGGCGCTCCGGCGGGTCTTCCGGCTGAATGTGCGCGACACGCTCTATCCGGGTGATGACCGGATACAGCGCGCTGTTCATGTGGTAGGGCGAGCACTGGTAGCGCAGCAGCGAACGCGGCTCCAGGCCGATCTTCTCGCACAACGCCTCGGCCAGCCGGGATTTGCCGATGCCGGCCTGGCCGGACAGCAGCACCACCTGGCCCTCGCCTTGTATCGCCTGCTGCCAGCGATCGAGCAGCAGCGCCATCTCTGCCTCACGGCCGATCAGCGCGCCGACCTGCGTGCTGTGCGTGGCGGCGAAGCGGCTTTCCGTCCTTGCCTCGCCGCTGACGCGCCAGACCGTCACCGGTTCGGGGATGTCCTTCAGGTCGAGCGGGCCGACTTCCTCCAGCTTGAACATCGAGCCGAGCAGGCGGCGCGTGCTGGCCGATACCACGATGCCATCCGCGCCGGCGATCATCTGCAACCGTGCCGCCAGGTTCGGCGTTTCGCCGACCACCGATGGTTCCTGCGAGGCCCCCTTGCCGATCAGGTCGCCGATGACGACGAGACCGGTGGCGATGCCGATGCGGACCTGTACCATGATCCCCGGCAGCGGGTGTGTCCGGCGCAATTCGCGCACGACGGCGATCCCGGCGCGCACGGCGCGTTCGGCATCGTCCTCGTGCGCCAGCGGCCAGCCGAAGCAGGCCAGCACGCCGTCGCCGAAATAGCGCACCACATGGCCGTCGAACGCGCCGATGGCACCGTTGCAGACGTCGCGGTAGGCGCGCATCACCTCGCGCGTGTCCTCGGGGTCGAGTTCGGCGGCCAGCCGCGTGGAGCCCACCATGTCGCAGAACATGATCGTCACCTGACGCCGCTCCGCGCCGCTGCCCGGCTCGGTCTTCGCGGCAGCGTCCGCTGCGGCCAGGGCAGGCGGGCGGAGAGCGGGCAGCGCCGTGATCGCCTTCATGATGCGTTTGCGCGGGCCGAACGGAACGCCCCAGGCTTCCAGGTCGCGCTCGTTCAGGTCGCCGAGCACGTCGGCGCCGATTTCCTGCTCGGCGAACAGCGTCCGGTACCGGCCGAGCCCGAGTCCGTCGAGCCATCGGCCGATATCCGGTACGGCTGTGGCGTCAATCTGTCGTCGTTCGCCTGCCATCCTGCCCGATCGGGTGCCGTGCGGCGGCACCATCATAAGTAGTTCCGTGGACAGGCTGCCATATTCCCGCGCGCGATGAAACCGCGATGCAATCTGGCCTGCCACACCGGCCGTGCTACAGTTCCGGCAAGATTGATACCATAGGGGAGCAAAACGGGATGGATTTCAAAGGCAAGGTCGCGCTGATCACGGGCGCGGGCAATGGCATCGGGCGCGCGACGGCGCTCGGCTTCGCCAGCCGTGGGGCCAAGGTGGTGGTGGTCGACCGCGACATTGCGGGCGGCGAGGCGACCGCCGGCATCATCCGCCAGCAGGGCGGCCAGTCGCTGTTCGTCGCCGCCGACGTGACGAAGTCCGCCGACGTGCAGGCCTATGTGAAGGCGGCGCTGGACAGTTTCGGCGCCATCGACTGCTTCCACAACAATGCCGGCATCGAGGGCAAGGTGGCGCCGACCGCCGAGTACGACGAGGCGATGTTCGACGCCGTGATGGGCGTGAACGTGAAGGGCGTGTTCCTGGGCCTGCGCTACGTCCTGCCGGTGATGATCGCCCAGAGGCGCGGCGCGGTGGTCAACACCGCCTCGATCGCCGGACTGGTCGGCTCGCCGGGGATGCCCGCCTATGTCGCCTCCAAGCACGCCGTGGTTGGCCTGACCAAGGTCGCCGCCGGCGAGGTCGGGCAGTTCGGCGTGCGCGTCAACGCGGTGTGTCCTGGCCCGGTCGATACGCGGATGATCCACGCGATCGAGAATCAGGTGAGCCCGGACAATCCCGGCGTGGTCGCCCAGCGCTATCAGGCGGTGATCCCGCTCGGGCGCTACGCGACGCCGGAGGAGGTCGCCAACGTGGTGCAGTTCCTCTGCTCGGACCTCGCCAGCAACGTCACCGGCGCGCAGTACGCGGTGGATGGCGGACGCACTGCCTCTCCCGCCGCGGTGACCAGCGTGGCGCGGGCCTGAGCGGGTAACGGGCTGTCCGCTATCGAGTGGGCGAGGGGAGCGCAGGCACAATGAGGGGGAGGCAACCATGACGAACGCGAAAAAGCTCAAGCATCGCGCGCTGGGCACGGGGGGATTGTCGGTCTCGGCGATCGGGCTTGGCGGCATGTCGCTCTCGGGCGTCTATGGCGCGGTCGATGACGCGGCATCGGAAGATATGATCCGTCACGCCATCGACCAGGGCGTCGATCATCTGGACTCCTCGGACATGTATGGTTGGGGCCACAACGAAACCCTGATCGGCCGGGCGATCAAGGGGCGGCGCGATCGTGTCGTGCTGGTGACCAAATTCGGCCAGACGCGGCGCGAGGGCCAGCAGAACGGCGTGGACGGGCGGCCGGACTACGTGATCCAGGCGTGCGACGCGAGCCTGAAGCGGCTCGGCGAGGACGTCATCGACCTGTACTACCAGCATCGTGTCGATCCGACCGTGCCGATCGAGGACACGGTGGGCGCGATGGCCCGGCTGGTCGAACAGGGCAAGGTGCGCTTCCTCGGCCTGTCGGAAGCGCGGCCGGAAACCATCCGCCGGGCGCACAAGGTGCATCCGATCGCGGCGGTGCAGACCGAATACTCGCTGCTGTATCGGACCGAGGCGGAAGAAACCCGTGAAACGACGCTCGCGCTTGGCATCGGCTTCGTCGCCTACGCGCCGCTGGGGCGCGGCTTCCTGACCGGCAAGATCCAGACCCTGTCGGATATCGACGGCAGGCGCGCCGCGCATCCGCGCTTCCAGGCGGAGAATTTCGCCCGCAACCGCGAACTGGTGGCGCAGATCGAGGCGATGGCGGCGGACAAGGGCTGCACGCCGTCGCAACTCACTTTGGCGTGGCTGCTCGCCCAGGGGCCGGATGTGGTGGCGATCCCCGGCACCCGGTACGCGCAGCGGCTGGACGAGAATGTCGGCGCCTTGCGGGTGAAGCTGACGCCCGACGAGGTGGAGCGTATCTCGCAGGCCATCCCGCGCGGGGCGGCTGCCGGCACACGCTATCCGGCCGGCGGCATGCCGGGGGTGTATGTGTAGGGTCGGGCGCGCACACGACGCTTGACCATCGCTTGCCCGCGCGATCACACTCGCGCGGGCTCCGGCCGCGGAAATCGCGCGGCCGGGCGTAATGTTTTGGCGGCGACAGATGGGGGAAACGATGCCTCAGGTAACCCTGACGGTGAACGGCAAGCAGCATACGGTCGACGTCGAAGGCCGCACCCTGCTGGTTGAACTGCTGCGCGAGAAGCTGGGGCTGACCGGCACGCATGTCGGCTGCGACACCAGCCAGTGCGGCGCCTGCGTCGTGCATGTGAACGGCACGTCGGTGAAGTCCTGCACCATGCTGGCATTGCAGGCCGATGGCGCCGCGGTCACCACGATCGAGGGCCTGGCCGCCGCGGACGGCACCCTGCATCCGATGCAGGCAATGTTCCGCGAGCATCACGCACTCCAGTGCGGCTTCTGTACCCCCGGCATGGTGATGAGCGCCATCGACCTGGTGCAGAGCCATCCGGAGGGCCTGAGCGAGCAGGAAATTCGCGAGGGGCTGGAAGGCAATCTTTGCCGCTGCACCGGCTACCACAACATCGTCAAGGCGATCGCGGCGGCGCAGCCGCTGATGCATGCCAAGGCAGCGGCCGAGTAAACCGCCGCACGAGAGTCCTGGGCCAGAACCGGCGGCAAAGCCGGCGGCCCGCACGCAGGCGTACAGGCTTGTTGACGATACGTCCGGCGCCCGCACGGGCCGCCGGATCGCAACGGGGGGAGACAGTTCCATGGCTTTCGAAGGCATCGGTGCCTCGGTCCGCCGCAAGGAGGATGTTCGGTTCCTGAGCGGGCGCGGTCATTATACCGACGACATCAACCGCCCTGGCCAGCTCTATGCCTACATCAAGCGCTCCGACCGGCCGCACGCGCGCATCAACGGGATCGACACCAGCGCGGCTGCGGCGGCCCCCGGTGTGGTGGCGGTGTTCACCGGCGCCGATCTGGCGGCCGAGGAGATCGGCGGCCTGCCCTGCGGCTGGCAGATCCACAACAAGGACGGCAGCCCGATGGCCGAGCCGCCGCATCCGGTGCTGGCGATCGGCAAGGTGCGCCATGTCGGCGACCCGATCGCGGTGGTGATCGCCGAGACCCGCCAGCAGGCGAAGGACGCGGCGGAGCTTCTGGTCCTGGACCTGACCGATCTGCCCGCCGTCGCCAACGTGCGCGACGCCATCGCGCCCGGCGCGTCGCGGGTGCATGACGATGTGGCCGATAACCAGTGCTATGACTGGCATCTCGGCGACAAGGCGCTGGTCGATGCGGCCTTCGCCTCCGCCGCGAAAGTGGTCCGGCTCGATCTGCTCAATAATCGACTGATCCCGAATGCGATGGAGCCGCGCGCGGCGGTGGGCGAGTTCGATACCTCCTCGGGCGATTTCACGCTCTACACCACCAGCCAGAACCCGCACGTGATCCGGCTGCTGATGGGCGCCTTCGTGCTGCACATCCCGGAGAACAAGCTGCGCGTCGTTGCCCCCGATGTCGGCGGCGGCTTCGGCTCGAAGATCTACCATTACGCGGAAGAGGCCATCGTTACCTGGGCGTCCGGCAAGGTGCGCCGGCCGGTGAAATGGACCGCCGAGCGCAGCGAGAGCTTCATATCCGACGCGCACGGCCGCGACCATGACAGCGTCGCCGAGATGGCGCTGGACAAGGACGGCCACTTCCTGGCGCTGCGGGTGAACACGATCTGCAACATGGGCGCCTATCTCTCGACTTTCGCCCCGGCGGTGCCGACCTATCTGTACGCCACGCTGCTGGCCGGCGTTTACAAGACCCCGGCGATCTATGTCGAGGTGAAGGCGGTGTTCACCAACACCGTGCCGGTGGANNGCCTATCGCGGCGCCGGCCGGCCGGAGGCGAGTTTCCTGCTGGAGCGTCTGGTGGACGCCATCGCCCAGGACACCGGCATCGACCGGATCGAGCTGCGGCGGAAGAACTTCATCCCCGCCGACGCTTTCCCGTACCAGACGCCGGTGGCGCTGCAGTACGACAGCGGCGACTACGAGGCCACGTTGAAGGGCGCGCTGTTCGCCTCCGACTATGCCGGCTTCGAGGCGCGCCGGAGCGCTGCGGCGGCGAAGGGCAAGCTGCGGGGCTTGGGCATCTCCACCTATCTGGAAGCCTGCGGCATCGCGCCTTCGGCCGTGGTGGGCTCGCTCGGCGCCCGCGCGGGTCTGTACGAGGTCGCCAATATCCGCGTCCACCCGACCGGTTCGGTGACGGTGTTCACCGGCACGCACAGCCATGGCCAGGGCCATGAAACCACCCTGGCGCAACTGGTCTGCGAGCAGCTCGGCGTGCCGATGGCGCAGGTGGAAATCGTGCATGGCGACACCGCGAAGATCCCGTTCGGCATGGGCACCTACGGCAGCCGCAGCCTCGCCGTCGGCGGCACCGCCATGGTCAAGGCGATGGACAAGATCATCGCCAAGGGCAAGAAGATCGCCGCGCACCTGATGGAAGCCGCGGTCGAGGACATCGAGTTCAAGGACAACGTGTTCAGCGTCGCCGGCACCGACAAGACCAAGACGCTGGCCGACATCTCGCTGGCCGCCTACGTGCCGCACAACTACCCGATCGACGAGCTGGAGCCGGGACTGGACGAGACCGCGTTCTACGATCCGAAGAACTTCACCTTCCCCGGCGGCTGCCATATCGCGGAAGTGGAGATCGATCCGGAAACCGGCGTGGTCACGGTGATCAACTTCACAGCGGTCGACGATGTCGGGCGGGTGATCAACCCGATGATCGTCGAGGGCCAGATCCAGGGCGGTGTCGCCCAGGGCATCGGCCAGGCGCTGCTGGAACATGCGGTCTACGACAAGTCCGGCCAGCTGTTGTCCGGCTCGATGATGGACTACACCATGCCGCGCGCCGACAATCTTCCGAACATCTCGGTGGGCACGGAAACCACGCTCTGCACCCACAATCCGCTGGGGGTGAAGGGCTGCGGCGAGGTCGGCGCGATCGGCAGTCCGCCGGCGATCATCAACGCGGTGGTGGACGCGCTGAAACAGTACGGTGTGCGCCACATCAACATGCCCGCGACACCGGAAAAGATCTGGTCGATCATCCAGGCCGGCCGGCCCGCGGCGGCGGCCGAATAGTTACAGCGAGGGAACAGCACGATGTACGATTTCACCTATCAGAAGCCGGGCACCGTCGCCGATGCGGTGAAGCTGCTGGGCGCTGATGACGAAGCCAAGGCGCTTGCCGGGGGCATGACCTTCATCCCGGTGCTGAAGCAGCGCCTCAACAAGCCCTCGGTCGTGGTCGATCTCAGCAAGCTCGGCCTGTCCGGGATCAGCGTGTCCGGCAATACCGTTACCATCGGCGCGATGACCACGCACGCGACCGTTGCCGGCTCGCCCGAGGTGAAAGCGAAGCTGCCCGCGCTGGCCGCTCTCGCGTCCGGGATCGGCGACAACCAGGTGCGCCATCGCGGCACCATCGGCGGCTCCTTGGCCAACAACGATCCGTCCGCCTGCTACCCAGCGGCGGCGCTGGCGCTGGGGGCGACGATCACCACCGATCGCCGCACGATCGCGGCGGGCGATTTCTTCCACGGCATGTTCACCACCGCGCTGGAGCAGGGGGAGATCATCACCGCCGTCTCGTTCCCGGTGCCGGAGAAGGCCGGGTACGAGAAGTTCCCCAACCCCGCCTCGCGCTACGCCATGGTCGGGGTGTTCGTCGCCAAGACCGCCGCCGGCGCGCGGGTGGCGATCACCGGCGCCGGCCAGGGCGGCGTGTTCCGTCACGCCGGGCTGGAGCGGGCGCTGAGTGCGAACTTCTCGCCGGACGCGGTTGCCGGTGTACCCATCTCGGCGGACGATCTGAACAGCGACATCCACGCCTCCGCCCCGTACCGGGCGCATCTGATCGGCGTGATCACCAAGCGCGCGGTGGCGAAGGCGCGCTGAGACCGGAACGCGGCGTGCCCTCGCACCGCACACGGGCCGCGCGGCACCGCCGTCGCGGTCCGTTTTCGTTACTGCCCGGACATATCCGGTAGTAGAAAGAAATATTGCCATTTGCCAGGAGCCACGCGCATGCAACGCCGGACCATCCTGAAATCCGCTCTGGCAGGGGCCGCCGCCCTTGCTGCCCCCGGCATCGTCCGGGCCGAGAGCCAGCGCGTGCTGAAATTCATCCCGCAGGCCGACCTCGCGTTCGTCGATCCGGTGGTGACCACGGCGGACGTGACGCGCAACCACGCGCATATGGTGTTCGATACGCTGTACGGCATCGACGAGCAGTTCGCCGCGCACCCGCAGATGGTCGAAGGCCATGTCGTCTCGGACGACGGCAAGCAGTGGGACCTGACGCTGCGCGAGGGGCTGAAGTTCCACGACGGCACGCCGGTGCTGGCCAGGGATGC
>PKWQ01000199.1 GCA_003133265.1 Acetobacteraceae bacterium | reverse complement strand
CTTCGTCCCACGTGATGCGCTCGTAGCCCGATATGCCGCGCATGTGCGTGTTGCGCTCGCCGTTGGGATCGAAGTCCACCCGCTTCATCGGGTACAGCACGCGCCTCTCAGAGTAGACCTGCGACTTGAACGCCAACGCGTGCGCCGACACCGTGGCCTGGCGCTTGGGCGTGAAGGTCTTGCCGCGTGCGGTGATGCTCCACGGCTGCGGGTCGGAGTCGTCGAAGTCGATCGGCGTGGTGCGGATAATCTTGCCGTCCTTTACGTACACGAAAAGCGGACCGCCGTTGGTGAGGTTGGTGTAGCGCATCGTGCCATCGCGCATGCGCACCCCGTATTCCCAGCCGGCGGTCATCACCAGGTTCATCAGGGAACCGAACCATGTCAGGTCGGCGTCACGGCCGGCGGCCGTCACCTTGAAGTTCTTCAACGCATCGATCACGACCAGCGGATTGGCGTTGGGGCGCAGGAAGTCCAGCGCCATGTCGACGTCCTTGAACGACATGACGGCGTCCGGGTTCGGGTGCAGGCCGGAGCGGCCCTTCGCCTTGCCACCGCGGAAGACCAGATGGCGCGCCACGCTGCCGTCCTTGAGGCGGATCTGGACAATCAGGTTCTTCCCCCTCAGCCGATCGCGGACCTGCTCGTGTTTGTTTGCCGCCCTGCCGATGACAATCGGCAAGGCCCTTAGTATCATACCAAGAACCATTCTTTTCATGAACAGAGCTTCCTATGCAGTGGTTAATGGCCGGCGTATCACGATCAGCCCAGAAGTGATTATGATCGTTATTGATAAATAACTCAATAGCGATCATTTCCAGCCTATTCCGCGCGCAGCTGCTCCGGCTGCGTATGCCCGCGCTCATCCGGGACCGCCGGCTGGCCGGCGGAGGTCGCACTACGACGGAACACCAGCGGCACTGCGCCGTGAATACGCTTCACCATCCATTGCGCCAGCGCGCTGTCCAGATAATCGGCGTGGCCTGGAAACCAGTTCGCCAGTTCGCGGGCCAGCCTGCGTGCTGTGGCCACAGCGTCGGGGTGGGCGTCCCTGAACAGGCCCTGCACTTCGGCCACCGATTTCAGCACCGCGTCATGCTCGTCCATATGGCAGCCGGCGGCCGGGAAGCCGGTGCTCGTCATCCAGTCCGCTTCCTCCGCAAAGTGGCGCTGCGCATGCTCGGCGAAGGCGTCGAGTGCGGTCCGCAAATCGTCGTCGGATGCCGTAAACATCGCATTCACGGTCGCCACAAATTCCTGGTGGGTGGCATCCATTTGCGGGTAACCGAGCGCGAAAGCATCGGACCAGCAAAACAAGGTGTTATCGGTCATGGGAGTCTCGCTTGCCGGCCACGGCATGGCCGGCGTTCGGCATACGATAAGAAAGGAAAGGCATGTCTTACTTGCCTGCCTTCAGCAAGGCGCGCGTCTCCGGATCGTGCATGTGGCGCAGCTTCTTCTGTGTGACGAACAGGTCAACCCAGCTGTCGACCTCGTGATGGCCGGTCAGGTCCCAGTTCACCTTGTCGTCGAAGTCAGCCACATAGCCGCCTTGGCGCACCGCGACGATCTCCCACCAGTTGTCGTCCTGGTCCATGAAGTAGAAGCTGGTGTCGCCGTGCATCCTGGACAGCGGCATGATCTTCTTGATGCCGTATTCGTCCTTCACCTGGACGATCGACTTGTGGGCCTCCTCCACCTCGGCCTCGGTCGCGACCTCGAAGCCGTTGTGGTTCAGCATGGTCATCGGCGGATGCAAGCCGGCCGGCTGCTCGACGACCGCATAGACGTGGGCGGTTCCCTTGCGGATCATCAGCGACAGCGGGCTGGTCTGGATGCACTCGATCCCGAGTACTTCCTCGTAGAAGCGCCGCGACTTGGCGATGTCGCGGACATGGAGGGTTCCGTGGTTCAGCATGCCGGTTTTCAGCAGCGGCTGTTTGGTCGAACGGTCGGTAATGGCTGGCATAATTTTCCTCAGGTAAGTGGTGTTGGAAAGTACAATCGCGATGCGCCGGTTCCAACCATGTCGCAACCGGCTACGGAGGACGACTGCATCGGCACAGACTTAACCGTGCATCAGGGCGGCAAAAGCCTGCGTGTCGAGATATTCCTCGATACGGCAAATTTTCGAATCCCGGCTGTACAGTCGCATCATCATCGGCACGGCAAGCTCGCGCCCATCGGGCAGGGTGCTGCGCGACAGGTGCTGTAGCACGGCGCCATCGGGCAGGGCAACATAACGGCGGTCTTCATACTTGACGGTGACCATGGCGCGCGTCATCGCAAACATGTTCGAGATGGCGTCGCCGGCCGGCTCGTCGGCGCCGGTGAAGTTGTGCCAGATCCGGGCATCCGCCGTGAAGTGGGAACGGAATTTATCCTGGTCGCGGGCCTCGGCCGCGTCGAAGGCCGAATTGGCAAGCTCGATGTTATTCATTGTGGTTCTCTCTCTTCGTCAAAAGGGTAAGTAAGCCAGACAGCCAGGAGCTGCTGCGTGGGATCCGGGAATTTTAATATCGCGGCATCGGCCCTGGCCCTGTTCCGGCTCCAGGCGAGTTCCGCCACCTGCTGCCCGAGGCAGATGAGCTGGTCGTGGGTCCGTGGATTCGTGCAATTGTCTTCTTCATCGAATGCCGGTTCAGCGGTGTTGATCACCACGCCCAGCGGCGTCGGCCAGCCGCGCAGGGCGTGCACGACGTCGCGCATCGCGGCCAGCGTGGTTGCGCCACCCTGCCAGCCGCCGGCGGTCGCAATGCAGCCCACGGCGCGACCATGCAGATAGGGAGACGGGTCTTTGCTCATCTCTTCGATGTAGTCCACGGCGTTCTTCATCAGTCCCGACATGCTGCCGTGATAGCCGGGCGAGGCGAGGATGACGCCATCCGCGCGCCGCAGCTGGGCGATCAGGTGTTGCGCCGCGGGCAGGCCGCCCGCCTTGCCATAGTCATACATCGGCAACTCGAGCTCCGGGCCGCCGATGAACAGGGTTTCGGCGCCGGTCTGTTGTGCGGCCTGAAGGGTCAGCCGGACCGCCTTTTCGGTCGCCGAATTCGGCCGCAGTGAGCCGCCGAGGCCGACGATGAAAGGCTTGAGAGGAGGGGTGTTCAGATTGGCCATGAGAGGTACCGGATCAGGGATCGCGTTTGACGAGCATCGTTGTGCATGTGCTCATGCGCCTTTTACCGGGTTGCTCATTGTCCCGATGCCGTCAGCCTCGAGCGTGACTACATCGCCGTTCTTGAGAAAGACTTGCGGCTTGCGCCCGAAACCGACGCCTGCCGGAGAGCCGGTAGTGATGACATCGCCCGGCTGGAAAGCGTGGAACTGCGAATAGTAAGCGATCAGGGCCGCGACGCTGAACACGAGATCATCGGTGCATGCCGATTGCATCAGAGCGCCATTGACCTTCAGGGTAAAGCGCACGGCGTCCGGATTTGCGAGTTCGTCCTTGGTCACCATAGTCGGGCCCATCGGACAGAAGGTGGGGAAGTGTTTCCCCAGAAGATTCTGTTCCCACCCTTCGATCGCGGCCATGCCTTGCATCGCGCCGAAGCGTCCCACCCAGTCGCGGGCAGAGACGTCATTAATCATGGTGTAGCCGGCCACGTAATCGAGCGCTTCCTCTTTGGTGACGTTGTGGCAGGGGCGGCCGATGACGGCGCTGAACTCGGCTTCCCAGTCCACCATGTTGGGGTGCCGCTCGGGCAGGACGATAGTCGCATCCGGGCCGATGATGGCATGCACGCTTTTCGAGAAGGAGAGCGGCTTGTCGGGTACGGCGCCCCCCATTTCATGAAGATGGCTGCGGTAATTCAATCCGCAGGAGAGGATCAGCCGGGCGTCGTGCAGCGGCGCCAGCAACCGTATCTTGGCCACGGGCTTCACGGCGCGCACTGCCTGCAGATCTTC
>PKWQ01000177.1 GCA_003133265.1 Acetobacteraceae bacterium | reverse complement strand
CCGCCAGCGCCTCGGCGAGGCGGGTCTTCAGCGGCAAGCCGGCATGGTCAGCGCCTAGCGCCAGCACGGGGAGGGTCTCGGTCATGGAGTCGCATCCTCTAGCATGTGGCCGGCGGCGCACAAACGCCCAGCCTGCACCGGCCCCGCATCCCCGCCATGCGGGTTGCGGAAATGGGCGTCTCGCGCGGCGATGCAATGGGCATGAATCGCAAGGTTTGCAACAGACCCCGGCGCGTCCTATGCACCGCTGGCTCACACCCGATGAGAGGACGTCGCCATGACCGTCGGCCGCTTTCCCAACACCCGCATGCGCCGCAACCGCCACGATTCCTGGACCCGCCGGCTGGTGGCGGAAAACAAGCTATCGGTGGACGATCTGATCTGGCCGATCTTCATCATCGAGGGCACCAACACCACCACCGAGGTCGCCTCGATGCCCGGCGTGGTGCGGGTCACGCTGGACCGCGTCGCGGCGCATGTCGCCCCGGCGGCCAAGCTCGGCATCCCCGCCATCGCCCTGTTCCCGGCCACACCGACCGGGAAGAAGAACGCCGAGGGCACCGAGGCCACCAACCCCAACAACCTGATCTGCTCGGCGGCGCGCATCCTGAAGCAGGAATTCCCCGATGTCGGGCTGATCGGCGACGTGGCGCTCGACCCCTACACCGACCACGGCCATGACGGCGTGATCCGCGACGGCTACGTCGCCAACGACGACACGCTGCAGGTGCTCACCCGCCAGGCGGTGGTGCAGGCAGAGGCCGGCATCGACGTGATCGCGCCGTCCGACATGATGGATGGGCGCGTCGCCGCGATCCGCGAGGCGCTGGACGCCGAGAGCCTGATCCATACAAGGATCATGAGCTACGCCGCCAAATACGCCTCCGCGTTCTACGGCCCGTTCCGCGACGCGCTCGGCTCCGGCGGCGCGCTCAAGGGCGACAAGAAGACCTACCAGATGGACCCGGCCAACACCGACGAGGCGCTGCGGGAGGTCGAGCTCGACCTGCAGGAGGGCGCCGACATGGTGATGGTCAAGCCGGGCATGCCCTATCTCGACATCATCCGCCGGGTGCGCGAACGCTTCGGGGTGCCGACCTTCGCCTATCAGGTGTCCGGCGAGTACGCGATGATCATGGCGGCGGTGAACAACGGCTGGCTGGATCACGACCGCGTGGTGATCGAGATGCTGACCGGCTTCAAGCGCGCCGGCTGCAACGGCGTGCTGACCTATTTCGCCCCGGCGGCCGCCAAGCTGCTGCAAGGCTGATCCCCCCGCCCCGACCACACAGCAGCCCACACGGCGGCCCACACGGCGGCCCACACGGCGGCATTGACATCGCCGACCCGGTTCCTATCTACTCACCGGAAGTGTAGCCAAGGCTACATTATGTCGTATCGGGTGCAACTTCCTGCCTCGGCTGCCTAAACGGAGCGACCGCGATGAGTGACGTGCCGGCGCCTCACGGCTCCCTGTCCGAGCGCACATCGCGCGCGGGGGCCGAGGCGTTGGCCGGGCGGCGGCGCGGCGTTCGCGCGTTTCTGCCCTTCGCCGGCCCCGCCATCATCGCCTCCGTCGCCTACATGGACCCCGGCAATTTCGCCACCAACATCCAGGCCGGCGCCAGCCACGGCTATATGCTGCTCTGGGTGGTGCTGCTGGCCAATCTCGTGGCCATGCTGTTCCAGGGACTGTCCGCCAAGCTCGGCATCGTCACCGGCCACAGCCTCGCCCAGCTCTGCCGGACACATTTCCCCCGCCGGCTGGTCCTGGCGATGTGGGCCGTGAGCGAGATCGGCGCGATGGCAACCGATCTCGCCGAGTTCCTGGGCGCCTCCATCGGCCTCAGCCTGCTGTTCGGGCTGCCGCTGCTGCTCAGCCTGCTGCTGACCGGGGCGGCGATCTACGCCGTGCTGGCGTGGCAGGGCGACGGCTTCCGCCTGATCGAGATCCTGATCGCCGGCTTCGTCGGCGTGATCGGGCTGTGCTACCTGATCGAACTGCTCATCGCCCCGCCCGACTGGGCCAGTTTCGCGTTCCACTCGGTGGTGCCGATGCTCCAGGGCGCGGACAGCGTGACGCTGGCGGTCGGCATCGTCGGCGCCACCGTGATGCCGCACGCGATCTATCTGCATTCCAACCTGACCAGCAACCGCGTACCGACCGCGACGGACGCCGACCGCAAGCGCGTGCTCGGCTATTCCAACCACGAGGTCATGCTGGCGCTCGGCGTCGCCGGGCTGATCAACATGGCGATGCTGGCGATGGCCGCGTCGATGTTCCACGCCGGCCACGCCGAAATCGCGGAGATCGAGACCGCCTATCGCACCCTGATCCCGCTGATGGGTGTCGGTGCTGCGGCGGTGTTCATGGCCTCGCTGCTGGCCTCGGGCTTCTCCAGCTCCGTGGTCGGGACCATGGCCGGCCAGGCGATCATGCAGGATTTCGTCGGCTTCCGCATTCCGATCTGGCTGCGCCGCCTGATCACCATGGCCCCGGCCTTCGTCGTCGTGGCGATGGGCGTCAATGCCACCCAGGCGCTGGTACTGAGCCAGGTGGTGCTCAGCCTGGTGTTGCCGGTGCCGATGATCGCGCTGCTGGTGCTGACCAACCGGGCCGACGTGATGGGCGCTTTCGTCAACCGCCGGCTGATGAAGATCGGGGCGATCGTCGCCGCCGGCGCCGTGCTGACGCTCAATCTGCTGCTGCTGCTGGAGATTGTCGGGCTCATCTGAGCGCCCGGCACCGTGGGTCTTGCCCGACTCACGCCCGCGCGTCATCGTCCGCCGCAATCGACAGGAGTTGCCGTGACCATCCGACCGGCGATCACGGGCGCGGGGGAACTTCCGGCCGAGCCCACCCAGGCGAAGCGGTTCGGCAAAACGCGTACCGCGCAATCCACCGCGCTGCTGGAAGACTATGTGGAGATGATCTCCGACCTGCTCGGCGCGGGCGGCGAGGCGCGCCCGACCGACATCGCCCGCCGCTTCGGGGTTTCCCACGCCACCGCGATCAAGACCATCGGCCGCCTGAAGCGCGGCGGACTGGCGGTCGCCAAGCCCTACCGAGGCGTGTTCCTGACCGAGAGCGGCGAGAAGCTGGCCGAGCGGGTGCGCGCCCGCCACCGTGTGGTGGTCAATCTGCTGCTGGCCGTCGGCGTCCCCACCGAGGCGGCCGAACAGGACGCGGAAGGTCTGGAGCACCACGTATCCGACGCAACCCTGGCGGCATTTGGCAGGTTTCTGCGCGAGCGGGGGTAGGCTGGCGTTGGGTGGCGGACGGGACGCGGCGATGGCATTAACCCGTCATCGCCCCCCGGGCATCGCCATTGCGGGCGCTCCGCTTGCTTCAAACGGGGCCTGTAGGGTGCAATGCCGCTTTGCATTGCACCATCGCGCACCACCAACAAAAGTGCTGCAATACCAAGCGGTATTGCACCCTACGGCTTGCTACAACATGCTATGAGTTCGTATCGAGCTGTAAGCTGAGTGGGGCCTGAGAGTGAGCGAGCCGATCCGCACCAATGAATTGGAGAAGCACCTGGCAGGTCAGGTTTTGATTACGCTCGCCAAGCGCGTGAACGAATCCATCGGTATTTTTAATGGCTGGCTCCTCGCCGCGTACGTTGGTGCGTTTTCGTTCATTCTCGCGCGGTTTCCGCAGATCTCAACGTTTGTCGATGCCTGGTATATTCGATGGGCATTGGTGTTATTGTTGGTTGCCTTCGTATTTGCATTGCCCGCACGTTTGATGGCGGCTCAGGTGGCGGGTGCTACGGCAGTGAACGATGACGTTATTGCGCTGGCTGCGAAGTATGGGCAATTTACAGGGCCAATATGGGAACGCGAATACCTTTCGGGGCTACTCCTGTTTCCGAACCGTCTGCTCGCCAGGCGCATGATGAAGAAGATTCACATGGGCGATCTTGCGGCGGGCGGACGCCTTATTGCGTTGTTGGCTCAGTGGGCAGCCGTTCTTGTTTGGGTCCAGATGTTTCTCGGTATAGCCGCTGCGATCTTCCTACTGTGCGGGCTGAAGGTTTGACGCCCTCGAGGCCTTGGTAGCGAGCGCGTAGCGCTGCGACACCATGGCAGGGGCTTGTCTGTTTCGCTGCGGGATGCGGCCCAATCAGTATGACGTACAGTTTACAAAATTGCCCATAGATTGAAGAGATATGCAACCACCTCTACCACCAATAAGCGTATTTTATTGACTAACCTGCCGATGCCTTCGACATCGTTACTGTAGGTGTAACCTATGCCCAACGCAGCACCTATGCCCAACCCAGCAAAAAAGGCACTCCAGACGACAGCAGACAACGCGATCGTGCGGCGATCCCTAGTGCGTGACGTCAACCAGCCCCGGTAATTGGCTCCCTCTCCGGACCATAGGTCTGTCCTGCCATGAGTCGCGCCCCAACGCTGGTCGCCAGACCTTTCAGATCGAGCGAAGTGGGGCCATCGCATGCGAGGGCGAACTTTCGCGGGCGTTGGCCCGACACCTACTGCCAATGTCTTGGCGCGCTGTCGGGTTTGGGTCACTTCATTTGGTGTGTATCGCCGAGTCATCGGGAGCGCCCACCAGATGCGCCACTTACTGACGATGACCTTGAGTAGTCGCACGATCCTGTCTCCCGCCACTCTGGTCTAGATCATATGATGTTGGTAACGGTTCGGCAAGCGCGCGTAGGGTGAGTAAGCGAAGCGCCATCCGCCCTTGCTTGGCCTTAACGAACAGACAGAAGAGTATCGACGGGCATTGTGCTTGGTGTGTAGCTCCGTTTTAACGGAAGTAAAGCCTTAAAGCGCGGCTCAAATCCCTCATAATTATTGAAAATAAGCTGGACGAGATCAGCGCCACCGATAAGCCGCAGATTTGACTTTCCACGTTCGATCCGTATGGCGTCGGACGAGTAATCGCCTAGAGTAACGAATAGTGCGTGCTCGTTTGACTGGATTGCTCCGAGAAGCTGTTGCACTGTTGGTCCACCGATTGTTGAAAGAGACTGCTTACACTGCACTTTAATAATCGGAGGTTCGAACCCCAGTTCGTCCTTGTGCGCGATGATATCAACGCCGCCGTCCCCGGTATGGCGGGTCACGCGAGCATGATAGCCCATGCATCGCAAGAGCCCTGCAATGAAGTGCTCAAACTGCTCAGCACTCAAGTCATTCTTGAGCCGCTTGATAACAAAATCTTCGACGCCTTCTTCCGCCTGAACAGCAATTTCAGCGGCACTCACGGCATCAACGTCGGCGGTCTTTAGCGGTATACCATCAAGCGCGGCAAGAAATTCTTCAGCATTGTTGCTGACTTGAAAGAGAGTGATCGCCGATCCGATCTCATAAAGCGCCTGCTGTGAGAATTGCGCGCGCGGCGCATGCACTTTCCACTCGACGCTGCGACGATGCGGGTATTCAGAGTTCACGGACGGGAGAAAGGTGTACCTCCCTTGAACAATGCCGATATTAACGATACGATCCGCTTTTGACGGATAGACGACCACGTCTCCGACGTTCATTTCTTTCGCAAACCTATATAGCACGCCGGCCTTCACCGGCACGGCACCGGGCTTGTCGGTCGGATACGCCGTCGCAAACGCTGCCTTAAATGCATCACGCGATGAGGGGAACGCGCCTAGATCGCCTAATGCCCCCCAGCCGATGGCAATGTCTTTGGTGTCCTGCGGCATTGTCGCATTGTCCCATTCCATGTGAATGCCCCAAATCGTGCGGACAACAGTCATGCCGTACCCCCAATTGCGGATTTATGCAGAGAGTTCGCTTTCCTCGCCCTCTTTCCAGCATCGCGCGTCGACGAAACTCGCGGTACGGGTTTCATTCTGTACCACCTTCGCATCGGTAGGTGGATTATTCCCCGGATTGACCGGCCATCGGCAGCGGCGCTGCCATTACCGGCCCCGGAACGGTCCGCAATGATTACGCGGACGGTTATCCGGCAGGGCCGCTGGTATAAAATCGGCCCCCAACCCTGCCGGCATCCCCTCCCCTACCTCCCAACAAACACCGGCTTCCGCTTCTCCACGAACGCCCGCATCGCCTCCTTCGAATCCTCGGACTTTCCAAGCTGCATGGTCATGTCCTGCTCGAAGCGATACCCGTCGCGCAGGCTCATTTCCTCGATGGTGTTCAGCGAGTGCTTGGCAAGCTGCACCGCCACCGGGCTGTTGCCGGCGATCTCGCGGGCCAGTTCCATCGCCGTGTCCATCAGCTTGTCCGGCGCCACGCAGGCCTCGACCACGCCGAGGCGGTACAACTCCGCGCCGGTGACGCGCATGCCGGTGAACATCATCCGGCGCAGGCGCGAATGGCCGAACAGCCGCATCGCGTGCCGGCTGCCGCCCATCAGCCCGACGGTAACCTCCGGCAGACCCAGCCGCGCGTCCTCGGATGCGATCAGGATGTCGCACGACGCCACCAGCGCCAGCCCGGCGCCGAGTGCCGCGCCATTGATGGCGCAGATCACCGGCTTCTTGCATTCCAGGATGGAGTGGTAGCTCTCCCGCGCGCTGCGCAGGTGCGAACGCTGCGCCCCGCCGCCGGTCGGCATGGTGGTGCGCGCCTTGATGTCGGCACCGGCGGAGAACACCTTGCCCGCGCCGGTGAAGACGATGACGCGCACATCCTCGTCGTCCGACAGGTAGTCGAAGGTCGCGGATATCTCGTCCTGCAATTGCCGGCTCTGTGCATTCACCGGCGGATTGTCCATCGTGACCACGGCGATGTGGTCGGTGACGGCGATGCGCAGCTTCTCGGTCTGGATCATGATCTTCCTCGTTGGTGACATTCGTAATCAGTTCAGGCGGCGGCGACCTGACGCGGGCGGTAGATCGCGGCATGCGCGACCCGGGCAACCGGCGTGGCGCCGTTCGCCAGCACAAGTACATCCAGATCGGCGAAGCGATGGCCCTTGCGCTCGTAGTTGCCGGTGATGCGCGCGCGGATCGACAGGGTGTCGCCGACCCGGGCGGCGGCGAAGTTCTGTACGTTGCTGCCGACATGAATCCACGGACCGAGCACCACGTTGTGCGACAACGCCCAGTTGCACAGCCGCAGGATCAGCCCCGGATGCACCAGCCCTTCGCGGGCATAGAGCGTGTCGGTCTCGCGCAAATCCTTCAGATATTGCGCCGCATAGTCTGCGGTGACCAGAAACGGCTTGATGCCGAGCCAGGTGCCTTCGGCCAGCGATGCCTCGTCCGCCGGCGGGCGGGTCGGGCGCACATCGACCGCACGAAAATCCGCCAGTACCGGCGGTGCCACCGGCTCGGGCAGGGCAGCGGACCCGGTGGCGCATAGCATTTTTTCGCTCTCCACCGTGATCTCCAGCCCATCGGCGGTTTCCGATGCAAGGATCGTGGCGATCTTGCCGTCATAGACCGGCTTGATGAGGCGGCACTCGGCGGTGCCGTGTACCAGCCAGGACCGGCCCCACATCGCCAGCACCGGATGCGTCATGTAGCCATAGACATCGACCCCCGGCACCAGCCCGCCGCTGAAGCCGAAGCGGCGCGCCACCGCATCGTCGTGGATCTTGTTCTCGGATTCCTTCGAGGTGTTGTAGGCCTCGACGCTGTATGGGCCGATCGCTGCTGTGCTCATGGGACTGTCCTGCCGACCTGGTGCGTTTCCGCCCGGGATTACGCCCCCGCCCGGGCTACATGTCCAGAGCCGCGGCAAGTCCAGAGCGCGGCATTACCACGTATCCACCATCGGCCGCTTCTTGCCCGCGCGCGGCAACGGCGCCGGCGCATTGCGCAGGCCCTGGCCGATCCAGCGCCGCGTGTCCGCCGGGTCGATCACGTCGTCCAGCTCCACGAAGCCGGCGGCGTTCAGCGCCTTGCCCTGGGTATACAACTCGTCGACCAGTTCCTGATAGCGTGCCTGACGCGCGTCCGGGTTCTCGATCGCGGCCAGTTCCTTGCGGTAGGCCAGCCGCACCGCGCCTTCCAGCCCCATCGGGCCGACCTCGCCGGTGGGCCAGGCGACGGAGAAATTACCGACATTGAGATAGCCGCCCACCGTGGCCTGGGCGCCGAGGCCATAGGCCTTGCGCAGCACCACGGTGAACAGCGGCACGTCCAGGCTGGCCCCGGTGACGAACATGCGGGAGAAGTGGCGCACGGTGGCGGTCTTCTCGGACTCCGGCCCGACCATGAAGCCGGGCGTGTCGCACAGCACCAGCACCGGGATGTCGAACGCATCGCACAACTGCATGAAGCGCGCCGCCTTGTCCGCCGCCGGCGCGTCGATCGCGCCACCGAGATGCATCGGATTGTTGCCGATCACGCCGATCGGCCGCCCCTCGACGCGGGCGAAGGCGGTGATCATGCCGATCCCGAAGCTCGGGCGCAGTTCCAGCACCGATCCGGTATCGGCCAGCGTGTGCAGCACGGCGCGGATGTCGTAGGCGCGCAGCCGGTTCTCCGGCACCAGCGGACGCAGCTTGCGCTGGTCCTCGCAACTCCATTCCGCGATCGGTCCCTGGAAATAGGACAGATATTTCTTCGCCACCTCGACCGCTTCCGCCTCGTCCTCGACCAGCACGTCGATCACGCCGTTCGGCACCTGGACCGACACCGGACCAACCTCCTCGGGCGTGAACACGCCGAGCCCGCCGCCCTCGATCATTGCCGGGCCAGCCATGCCGATGGTGGAGTTGCGGGTGGCGATGATCACGTCGCAACAGCCGAGAAACGCCGCGTTGCCGGCGAAGCAGCGGCCGGAATTGATGCCGATCATCGGGATCAGGCCGCTGAGGCGGCCGAAATGCCAGAAGCTCTGAATTTCCAGCCCGCCGGCGCCGACATAGTCGGTATCGCCCGGCCGCCCGCCGCCGCCCTCGCTGAACAGGATCAGCGGGATACGCAGCTTGTAGGCCAGCTCGAACATCCGGTCCTTCTTGCGATGCGCCATGAAGCCCTGGGTGCCGGCGAACACGGTGTAGTCGTAGGCCACCACCATGCAGCGGCCCTTGTCCGCGCCGAACATTGCGCTGTTCACCGTGCCGATGCCGGTGACGAACCCGTCCGCCGGGCTGACCCGGATCAGTTCCTCCACCGTGCGGCGGCTGCGCTGCATCGCCAGCGTCAGGCCGCCATATTCGACGAAGCTGCCGGCGTCGACGAGATCGGCGACATTCTCCCGCGCGGTGCGGCTGCCGGTCTTGCGCCGGCGGGCGACGGCATCGGGCCGCGCCGCGTCCAGCAGCACGGCATGACGCTCCTGCACCTCCGCCAGATCGGGGCGGATGGCATCCAGGTCGACTTCCTGCTCGTCCTGCTCGTCGGCGGCGCCGATGTCCGCCGGCTCGACGAACAGCAGCGGCTGGTCGACCAGCACCTGATCGCCGGCGGCAACCGGCGCGAGGTGGGCGATGCCGGTGGTGGTGGCGGTGACCACCAGTTCGGACTTCATCGCCTCGATCACCGCGATCTGCTGGCCGTGGCGCACGGCATNNTCGCCGGCCCGCACGTCGATGCTGACCACGCGGCCGGACATCGGCGCCGGCTGGCCGACGGTGCCGGGCGGCGCATCGAACCCCGACGCCTTCGCGACGGGGGCGGTACCCAGGGCGTCGGCGAAGAACAGCTCGCGGTGCGGCGTGGCAGTGGGTGCCAGCAGTTCGCCGAGCCGTTCCTCGACGAATTTCGTGTGGACCTGGTTGGCGATCACGTCCGGGTGGCACAGCAGGTTGCGCAGCAGACCGATATTCGTAGCGACGCCCTCGATGCGAAACTCGCACAGCGCGCGATAGGCCTTCGTCACCACGTCGGCGTAATGCGGGCTGTTGGCATGCACGATCAGCTTGGCCAGCAGCGAGTCGAAACTGGAGACGGTGGTGTAGCCGGCATAGCCGAAACTATCGACGCGGATGCCGCGGCCCGCGGGCGGCTCGAACGCGCGCAACGTGCCCCCGGTGGGCAGCACCTGGCCGTCGGCGGCCATCGTCTCCATGTTGATGCGAAGCTGGATGGCGTAACCGGCCGGCGGCGCCACCTTGTCCTGCGTCAGGCCGAGCGAGGCCAGCGTCTCGCCGGCGGCCAGCCTGAGCTGGGTCGCGACGATATCGACGCCAGTGATTTCCTCGGTGACGGTGTGCTCGA
>PKWQ01000113.1 GCA_003133265.1 Acetobacteraceae bacterium | reverse complement strand
ATGCGCCCGGCGGGCCGTAAACTCAACCGGCCCTTGCCCGCGTCCTGATCGTTGCCGTCGCTCATGCACCCGCCCGCTTATTCAAACCGGTCCGACCGGCGTATTCTTTCCGGCATTGCCGCCGGCAGCTTGTAGCCCCGTATCCGCGCCGGCCCGACCCGTCAGGCCGAACAGCCGCATCGTCTCGATCACCAACGCGTCGGCCAGCCGTCCCCGCGCAATCGCCACATGCACGACATGGTCGCGGCCGAACACCGCGCCCAGCACCGTCGCCGGCAAAGGCGCCAGAACCGGCACAACACGTCCCGTTCCGGCCTCGTTCGCTCCCGCGCCCGACATGAACCGAGCGCGTTCGTCCGCGCTGCCGTCCGACGCCTGCAGGATCAGCCCGGCACGACCGGACTTCAGCCACTCGCGTGCCTTCTGAAATCCGCAGACGGCCTGCCCGGCTCGGCGCGCGAGCCCCAGTGAATCTCCGATCCGCTTGGCAAGCTGGGCCTGCAACAGGGCGGAAAGGTCGGGGGGCAGAGCGACCGAACCACGGGCGGCCCTGGCGAAGACGCGTGCCAAAGTACCCTGGGCGCGAGCGGTTTCTATCACATCCCCCCGCGCGCTCAACCAGATTCCCCTGCCGGGCAGCCTTGCAGCCAGGTCCGGCACGACCGTCCGGTCCGGGCCGATGACGAAGCGGATCATTTTTTCTTTCGCCAGCCGTTCGCGCGTCAGCACACAGCGCCGCAACGGGCCGGTTTCGGGTTCGTCGTCGTCCGTTTCGTCAGGTTCGGGGAACGCGGCGGTATCAGTCGTGACTTGCCTCCCCTTCGGGGGCGGCGCCACCGCCATCCGCGCCTTCGTCGTCTCCGAACCAATGCGCGCGGGCGGCCATGATCACCGCGTTCGCGGTCTCTTCGTCCATGTTGTCGGCGCCGACGATCTCGATCAGTTCGTCCGAAGCGAGATCGGCCAGATCGTCCAGCGTCTTCACGCCCTTCTCGCCGAGCGCCACCAGCATCGCCGGGGTCAGCGTCTCGATCGCCGCGACTTCCTCGGACACGCCGAGCTTGACGCGCTGCTCGCTCAGTTCGGTGTCGCGGCGGAGCAGGAACGCCTCGGCGCGGCGGATCAGTTCGGCGGCGACGTTCTCGTCGAAGCCCTCGATGGCGGCCAGCTCCTCGGGATCGATGAAGGCGAGTTCCTCGACCGTGGTGAAGCCCTCGGTTACCAGCAGGCCGGCGATGACGTCGTCAACGTCCAGCGCTTCCACGAACAGCCCGCTGCGGCGGCGGAATTCCTCCTGGCGGCGCTCGCTCTCTTCCGCTTCCGTCAGGATGTCGATGTCCCAGCGCGTCAACTGGCTGGCCAGGCGCACATTCTGCCCACGCCGACCGATGGCGAGACTGAGCTGCTCGTCCGGCACCACGACTTCGACGCGGCCGGCTTCCTCGTCGATCACCACCTTGGTGACCTCGGCCGGCGCCAGCGCGTTCACCACGAAGGTGGCGGTCTGCGGCGACCAGGGAATGATGTCGATCTTCTCGCCCTGCAACTCCTGCACCACCGCCTGCACGCGCGAGCCGCGCATGCCGACGCAGGCGCCGACCGGATCGATGGAGGAATCGCGCGAGATTACCGCCATCTTGGCGCGCGAGCCCGGATCGCGGGACACGGCCTTGATCTCGATGATGCCGTCGTAGATTTCCGGCACTTCCTGGGCGAACAATTTCGCCAGGAAGCCGGGATGGGTGCGAGAAAGGAAGATTTGCGGCCCGCGCGGCTCTTCGCGGACGTCGTAGATATATGCCCGGACGCGATCGCCGTTGCGGAAGCTTTCGCGCGGGATCAGCTCGTCGCGGCGCAGCAGCGCCTCGGCCTTGCCGAGTTCGACCATCAGGTTGCCGTACTCGGTGCGCTTGACCACGCCGTTGATGACCTCGCCGACCCGGTCCTTGAACTCGTCGTACTGCTTCTTGCGCTCGTATTCGCGCACCCGCTGGACGATCACCTGCTTGGCGGTCTGCGCGGCGATGCGGCCGAAATCGATTGGCGGCAGCGGATCGACGATGAACTCACCCACCGCCTTCTCGGGGAACAGCTTGCGGGCGATGTCCGCCGGCATCTGCGTCTCTTCGTTTTCTACCGTGTCGACGATTTCCGTCCAGCGCGACAGGCGCACATCGCCGGTCTTGCGGTCGATGGTGGCGCGGATGTCCTTCTCGTGGCCGTACTTGGCGCGGCCGGCCTTCTGGATGGCCTGCTCCATCGCTTCCAGCACTTCCTCGCGTTCGATGGATTTCTCCCGCGCGACGGCTTCGGCGACCAGCAGCAGTTCGGGGCGGGCAATGGCGGTATCCATGGTCGGCCTCTCAGTTGGTCCGAGTGTGGTTGGCGGTGGCGGCGATCAGCGCGTCGGTCAGCACCAGACGCGCGCGGCGAATTCTTTCATGCGGCAACGAAACTTCCGTGCCGTCGTCCAGGCGCAGGCGGGCGGCGTCCTCGTCCGCGCCGATCACGGTGCCGGAGAAACGCTTGCGCCCATCGACCGGCATGTCGGTCTCGGCGCGGGCGATATGGCCGGCGAAACGGTTCCAGTCCTTCACCCGCGTCAGCGGCCGGTCGATGCCGGCGGAGCTGACTTCCAGGTTCCAGGCGCCCTCGATCGGGTCTTCGACGTCCAGCACCGCGGAAACGGCGTGGCTGATCGCCTCGCAATCCTCGACCGCGATCAGGTTGCCGTCGGCGCGGTCGGCCATGACCTGCACCGTGGGGCGATCGCGGCCCATCACGGCCACGCGCACCAGCTCGTAGCCCATGCTTTCCAGCGTGGGCGAGATGATGGCGGCGAGCCTGGCTTCGAGGCCGATATGATGTGGTTGGTCAGTTGCCAAAACAAAAAAGGCGGCCCGCGAAGGCCACCCCCCGTAACACAGCGGAGAATGAAGATTTGTGAAAGGTAGATAGCGGAACGGCCATGCCTTTGCAAGAGGCGCATCGGACGGAATTATGCAACCATAGGTATTGTGACCGACCATGATATTCGCGTAAGAGTCGGCTATGAAGCGGCTGGAATGCCTGGACGGGCTGCGCGGCGCGCTGGCGGGCTATGTGATGCTGTCGCACATGGCCCCATTCGTCGCGGCCCCCGACTGGGTGTCGCGACCGTTGTCGCACGGCATGGCCGCGGTCGACGTGTTCTTCATCCTCAGCGGCATGGTGATCCTGGGCTCCTTTGACGCCTTCGGCCATCGCATGGCGCCATTTCTCGCGGCACGGGTGTTTCGCATCTTTCCGGTGTTTCTCGTCGTGTTTGCCGCCGCCATAGCGATCCAACCGATGGAGGTCGCGCATGAGATGATGCCGTGGATCGCGCCGGACAGCCTGGGCGGCCGGATCTGGTCCGATGGCTGGCCAGCGGATTGGGCAGCCAATATCGGGGCCCATCTGACCATGACGCATGGCCTGTTTCCCGATGGTATTTGGCCTTACGTCTATCTTGGCTTTCTAGCAGCCTGTCGGCCTTGA
>PKWQ01000376.1 GCA_003133265.1 Acetobacteraceae bacterium | reverse complement strand
CCAGCCAGCCACGGCCACGGGGCAGCGGGTTGGGCCGGCGGGGGCCGCCGTGGCCGGACCGGCTTGGTTTGGGGATGCGGCCGGCGGCGAGGCCGACCATCAGGCGCTCGAAGCGGCGGGTCGCGCGATTGATGCGGCGCCAGAGCGGCACGACCAGGACGATGAAGCGCGGTTCGCGGGCNNATATAGTCCTGGCAAGGGACTCGTCGCAGGGCAATCGCATTTGGCTGAATTTCACTCCAAAACAGTCATGGCCGGGCTTGACCCGGCCACCCACGGGGTGATGCATCCGCCGGCTATTGGCGGCGAAGTGTTTTTCTCAATAGGTTACTATCGTCTGCTTTGACCGCGTGGGTGGCCGGGTCAAGCCCGGCCATGACGATATTGGAACAAACACGATCCGACGGTGCTTCACCTGATTGCCCTGGGTGAAGTGCCGTTCGCGCGTCCGGTCAGCGTGAATACGCCCTAGCCGGAGCGCCTCATACCAAGCGGCATAAATATTGACCGTCGTCATCGTCCGTCCCAAGGCATCGTCATTGCGAGCGCAGCGAAGCAATCCATGCTTCCTCACCACAATTTGTGACCGTGAGCGATGGATTGCTTCGCTGCGCTCGCAATGGCGGGAAAAATGATGAGTCACTGTTCCCGCCGGTTGGTATCAGTTTGAATTTCGGCTTGGGGTGGGAGCGGACATTGGGGTAGGGCGGATAAGCGCAGCGCCATCCGCCATCGCAAGGCCCCCCCTATGGCAACCGTGTTTGACCCCGCGATTGGAACATGAGCACGACTGCCCTGCCCGAGCGGAGCAATCGCCGTTGAGCAACCGTTGTGGCGGATGGCGCAAGTGCTTATCCGCCCTACGCGTGCTGTCGGGTGATATCCATCTCTGTACACATCTTCCGGTCAGAAAAATACCGTATGGCAACTTGTTAAATCTGTATTGCACGCCTCTAATGTTCCAAGCGAGACCACCATCTCTGCACCAAGAAGAATCGGGATTTTGATTCCTACCCGCCGCCAGACTCCCCAATTTCTTTTCATTACCCACCTGTCCGCATAACCCAGAATCCCCACCGTGAACCAGTAGACGATCATCGAGTCCCAGAACGGATAGGCGAGACGATGGGCGTCTGCCGAAGGTGCAAGGGCCAGGATCAAATCGACAAACAAAATCCATGGAACCGCACCGCCGAGAACCCAGCTACGCAAGCGGCGGCTCGAAAATGCGACGATCGGTCCGAGCGCAAAAAATACTATCCATCCCATGTGTTCGTTGCTCCTAAAGCGGTAGTAGAACGCAAATGTAACTATTGGTGATAAGAATCCGTTACTCTTTTGTACTCGAAGTTTGTTGCTGAGGTTGATGGGTCAACGCCGCTTGATCGCGGTCGCCGTCTTCAACTTCAAGGCCATTGAGTAGGAAAATCGCACCCGCCCATCTGTACAGCAAGCATGAAATTTGTTCAATTTTCAATTAGTAGTTGCATATTTGGACCTGGTAGCCAGGTCTGCCCCTCCCCCCGGCTACCTAACGTCTGCGCTTGGCCGAAGCGGACGGACGGCTTCGAGTAATCGAAGCACCTAAGCGCACGCCCGCGTCCGCATTGCCTGCTTGCCGCTCTCGACCTATGCCGGATATCTTGGCCTCTTGTCCGGAACATCGGCTTCTGGGCCCAAGCGGGAACCGGACGTCTTGAAGCAGATTGCCATGGGAACAGTTACAGTCAGCTCCATCGATGAACTCCGTGCGATCCTCTCCAAGGCGGGGGCTGGATGCCTTTTTCGGGGACAAGTTGCGCATTTTAAGGATCAGGACTCCCCGTCCGTCGTTACTTCATTCGACCGAAAGGGCTGCATTCCGAGTGCCATGCTCAAGTGGAGCCATTATGCGGACAAGGTGCTTGAGTCCTGGCGTGGCCCGAAGGGTGCCTCCTTCGAGTTTTCGCAGGCGCTACTGCAACACTACGGGTGGCGGACATTCTATATCGACTGCTCTGCGAGCCCAGCCGTATCCGCGTGGTTCGCGGCTCACGTTTATTCCGAACGGACCATGCTTGAGATGTGCGAGGATTACGAAGAGCGGCCGGTTATGCTCCGAAAGCGGATCGCGCAGTACACCTTTAATGAGGGAGAGGGGCATGTCTATATAATCGACAAAGCACGGGCGCGAGCGCAGAGCGGGGTAGTGGACCTCGCGGATGTCGTGAGCGACGGATCGCGCGTCCGTCCAATGGCTCAGCAAGCATGGCTCGTTGGCCCGCTGTATGATGAGAGATTAGCACAGGACTGCGTTGTGACTCACATCACGGGTGACCGCGCGATATTCCGAGAATTTGCAGCTGCCTCAGGCTATCGCGCCACGAACGATCTGTTCCCGTCACGCCGTGAGGACCCCTTCTTGGATGTACTTCTTGGATTGCCTTGGAAGATTATCGCCGGGGCGTCCCATCAGCCCGGTGACCTCCCATTTTTTGAACGCTCGCTCGATCTGCCCGAGTACGAAGATAGTTACGTGAAGATAAACGGCGGGCGAGTCGCCTTCTTCAGTGGCGCCCGTGTTTCGGGCGGAATTGATTTGGCAGGTGCAAGCGACGGGGGAATCATCAAGAATGTTCCGGAGATCGTGCTGTTCGGTCACGCAGATCCAGCTCCCCTGTTTTTTCCCATGGTGCGGGCACTTTTGGCGGAGCATCGCTGCGTCGTATTTGAGGTGGACCACCTTATCCAGCACGCCACCCTAGGGAACACGGCTTACTATCAAAAGGGCATCGTCGTTTGGGAGCACGAACCCAATCTTGTCGAGTTATGTGAGATGGTGGTCGAGCATCCCGGTCTCGATTTGACTAGGGCAACCCTAGTACCTGGCTGGCATTATCGCGTCGAAGATAGCGGCTTATGGAAACGCGAGCCGAACAAGCACGACTGCGACTGTGGCAATGATCGGATGCACCTCCGCCATCTCTCGGCGCTTCACATCGTAGAAGCAAATCTAAGAGAGCCGACGGACTTCTCAAATTAGCAAACGGCGGAATACACGAGCGACAAATGCGCGATTGTGTTGCTGCAGCTACGGGAGTCTTCTCGGCTTGTTGTCGAAATGCGGACTAGGGCAAGTCTTACGCGGGTGACCGCTAGCCACCAACGGCGGCTAAAACATCCTAGCCTTGCAACGTCCGCTTTGGAGGATCACCGCGGCTTGGGTAGATGGCGGACGTGGGCGCGAAGCTGCCGTTGATCGGTGCGCCACAGTAGTCTCCTATGGGCCGAAACCCGAAATTCAGCCGGAGACACTACCGACTAGCCGCACGCCATGTTGCGGGGGCACGCCTTGACCGGTTCGGCTCCCGCATCCAAGCTGCCCCGAACCGCACACCAACCTCCCCGGGGTATCATGAGCACAGGTCCGCTGGCGCGCTTCAAGGTCATCGATCTCACCCGCGTGCGCGCGGGGCCCACCTGCGTGCGCCAGTTCGCCGACTGGGGTGCCGATGTGGTGAAGGTCGAGGCGCCGGACGGCGATTCCGGTCTGGGCGGCGAACGCCACGGCCCGGACTTCCAGAACCTGCACCGCAACAAGCGCAGCCTGACGCTGAACCTGAAATCGAAGGACGGGCTGGAGGTGCTGAAGCGTCTGGTGGCGCAAAGCGACGTGCTGGTGGAGAACTATCGCCCCGACGTCAAATTCCGCCTCGGCATCGACTATGAGAGTTTGAAGACGATCAACCCGCGTCTGGTCTATGCCTCGATCTCCGGCTTCGGCCAGGACGGGCCGTATCGCGAGCGCCCGGGCTTCGATCAGATCGCGCAGGGCATGGGCGGGCTGATGTCGATCACCGGCCTGCCCGGCCAGGGCCCGGTACGCGTCGGCATTCCCGTCGCCGACCTGACGGCGGGCATCTTCTGCGCGATGGGCGTTCTGGTCGCGCTGCTGGAGCGCGAGCAGTCCGGCCAGGGCCAGTGGGTGCAGAGCAACCTGCTGTCGGCGCAGATCTCGATGCTGGACTTCCAGGCGGCACGCTGGACCATCGGCCACGAGGTGCCAGGCCAGGCCGGCAACAACCACCCGACCAGCATTCCCACCGGCGTGTTCGCCACCAAGGACGGACACATCAACATCGCCGCCGCCGGTACCGACATCTACGGGCGGATGTGCAAGGCAATGAAGGCCCCGCAACTCGCCACCGACCCACGCTACACCTCCGCCGCCAAGCGGCTGGAGAACCGCGACGCGCTGAACGCGGAGATCGAGGCGATCTCGGTGACCAGGACATCGGCCGAATGGATCGACGCGCTGAACGAGGCCGGCGTGCCGAGCGGGCCGATCTACAAGATGAACGAGGTGTTCGCCGATCCGCAGGTGAAGCACCTGAACATCACCCGCAAGGTGGCGCACAAGGTACTGGGCGAGGTCGAGGTGATCGGCCAGCCGATCGAACTCAGCCGCACGCCGTGGTCGGTGCGCAGCGCGACGCCGGAACCGGGCGAACACACCGACGCGGTGCTGGCCGAGCTCGGCTATTCCGCCGCCGAGATCGCCGCGCTACGCGCCGGCAAAGCCGTCTGACGGAATAAGCCAATGTCGCAACATGACTACGCGCTGGACATCATCGTCCAGGGCTATCCCGGCAAGTCGGTCTGTCACGGCGGGCTGGGCTGGAGCACCATCGCGCTGCTGCGCGGCGCCGGGCGGGTGGCGCTGATCGACGTCGGCACCTTCTCCCACCGCAAGAACCTGGTCGACGGACTGCGCAAGCATGGGCTGACGCCGGCCGACGTGACCGACGTCGTGCTGACCCACGCGCACCACGACCATTCGATCAACTGGGTGCTGTTCCCGACGGCGCGCATCTGGATCGGTGCCAGCGAGATGGAGTGGGCGGTGCAGCAGCCGTGGGGCTCGACGCCGGTGCCGGAGCTGTACGTGCGGGAACTGAACGGTTCGCCGCAGGTCCAGCGGGTCCGCCACGGCGACGAAATCCTGCCGGGAATGGTGGCCTACGACGCGCCGGGCCACACGCCGGGACACATGATCTTCGTGCTGTCGGGCAAGGACCGCGACATCGTCTTCACCGGCGACGCCGCGAAGAACCGGGTGGAACTGCTGACCAGGGCCGCCGACATGTCCTACGACCCTGCGGTGACCGCGTCCTCGATCGACCGGATGTGGGAATTCTGGCGCCGTCGGCCGGGCACGTTGCTGGTGCCCGGGCACGATCTGCCGATGGTGCTGGAGGACGACAAGCCGGTGTTCGTCGGCAAGCGGGAAGCGGCGATCGTGTCCTGGTTCGGCGACGATCTGGAGCAGACGACCCATATCGCGCTGACGGTGCCGGGACGGTAACTGCCGGCGGTAGTTACCAGCCTTCCAAATATCCACCCGCCACGGCAGGACTTGTTCCGGCCGTGGCGGTTTTCAGGGCGCGCTATCGTGGCCGGGCAGGCGTATGCTCAGCCCTTGCCCCAGATCGGCTCCGCGGCAGCTATCTCCTTCGGGAAGACCGTGACCGGCTTGCCGTTCTGCCATTGCACCACCACCAATTGCGCATCGACCCGCTTGCCAGTCTCGTCGAACTTCAGATGGCTGCCAGGGTAGAACTTGGCCGGACCATCGCGCATGTCCATGGCACGGATCGCCTCGGCCACCTTGCGCCGATCCGCGACGCCGGCGCGTTCCAGCGCTTCCTTCAGGATCATCGTGTGCGCGTAGGCGAAGATCGAATCATGTCCGAACCACGGCTCCTTGGTACGGGCGATGAAGCGCGCGGCGAGTTCCGCCTGCGCCTTGCCCGGCCAGTTGGCCAGACCCACGAACAAGCCTTGCAGAATGTCCGCGCCGATGGTCTGCAACAACTCCGGCGTGGCGAAATGCCCGCCGCCGCCGATCAGCGGCAGCTTGCCGCCGGCCAGTCCGTATTCGGCGAACTTGTCCATCAGCAGCTTGTCGTCGGGCGCGTTGGTCGATTGGACCAGCACGAAGTCCGGCCGGGCGGAGCGGATCGGCTGGATCAGCGTCGTCGCATCCGACAGCGGCGGGGTATAGATCTGGTCCACCACCGCCGCCAGCTTCTGCTGGGCCAGCACATGCTCGCGGATCGGCTTGAGAAAGCTTTCGGAAGCCGCTGTGTTGTCGCCGACGATAGCGATCTTCGTCGGCCGCTTGCCCGTGGTCTTTTCGGCCAGCTCCATGATCGTCGGAACGATGCTCTCGGCCTGAACCTTCGCGGTCGGGGCGGTCTGGAATACGTATTTGAAGCCGCGCCCGGTGATCAGGTCGGAGTAGGAGAGCGTCAGCCACGGAAGATCGGCGCGTTCGGTCACTTCGGTCACCGCCAGCGTGAAGCTGGACAGCCAGGCGCCGAAGCCGCCGACCAGATCCGGCTCCTGCGCCACCATGCGCTGCGCCGCGTTTTTCGCCTTCTCCGAGGAATCGCCGGCGTCGAACTGAATCAGCTTCATCTTGGCGCCGCCAAGGGATTTGATGCCGCCGGCGTTGTTGATGTCCTCGATCGCCATCTCGGCGCCCATCTGCTCCAGGATGCCGGTGCGCGCCCAGGGCCCCGACAGCGGGACGAGCATGGCGATCTTCACCTCCTTCGGCGCCTGGGCGCGGGCGCGATACGGCGCAATCGCCGCTACGCCCGTGGCCGCACCAAGGGCGAGAGCCGACCGGCGGCTGATGGTGGTCTTTTTCTGCATGATCCAGTTCCTCCGTGTATTTTTATTGCTGGGTTTCGTCTCTGGCGCTTGTGCCTTAGTCCTCTGCCAATCCGAGATAAGCCCGCCTCACCCGATCGTCCGCCATCAGCGTCTGATAGGGTCCGTCCATCACGACCCGGCCGGTCTCCAGGACATAGCCATGATCGGAGAGTTCCAGCGCCTCCGCCACGCGCTGTTCGACCAGCAGGATGGTAACACCATCCTCGCGATGAATCTGCGAAATGCGCTCGAAGATCAGATCGGTGATCGCCGGCGCCAGGCCCATCGAGGGTTCGTCGAGCATCAGCAGCCGTGGCGCGGACGCAAGGCCGCGGCCGATCGCCACCATCTGCTGCTCGCCGCCTGAGAGCGTGCCGGCAAGCTGGCTGGCACGTTCCTCCAAAATCGGGAACAGCGCGTGGATACGCTTCAGCGTCTGCTGCCATTGCTTGCGCCCGGCATCGGTGTAGGCGCCCATCTCCAGATTCTCGCGCACCGTCATGGTCTTAAAGACCTGCCGCCCTTCCGGAACATGCGCGATGCCCAGATGCGCGCGCCGTGCCACCGGCATCGACAGCAGCGACTCGCCGCGGAAGGTGATCGAACCGGCGCGCGCCGGCACCGTGCCGCTGATCGACTTGAACAGCGTCGATTTGCCGGCACCG
>PKWQ01000096.1 GCA_003133265.1 Acetobacteraceae bacterium | reverse complement strand
GCCGGAAAACTGGTGCGGAAACGATTCCGCGGCACGCTCGGGCGCTGCCACGCCAATGCGGCGCAACAAATCGATTGCGCGCACCCGCGCTGCCGGCTTGGTCTGCCGGCCATGCGAAACCATGTGCTCGCTGACCTGGCGTAGAATCCGCAGCACCGGGTTTAACCCGGTCATCGGATCCTGGAAGACCATCCCGGCATGATTGCCACGCCAGTCGCGCAACTCCTCCTGGCGCATCGCCAGCACATCGCGACCCTGGAAGCGGATCGAGCCACCGACGATACGAGCCGGCCCCTCCAGCAGACGCATCACGGACAGCGCGGTCACGCTCTTGCCCGATCCACTTTCGCCGACGATCCCAAGCGTTTCACCCGGGCCGACGGTAAATGATACGCCGTCCACCGCACGTACCGCGCCGGCATCGGTGAGAAACACCGTGCGCAAATCCTCGACTTCCAGCACCGGCTGCACGAGGGCGGTCGGATCGGCGCAAACCGGCGACGCCGCGTCCATCTCGGCATCCCTCATCGTGAGCGCGTCTTCGGATCGAGCCAGTCGCGCAGGCCGTCGCCGCAGAAATTGAAACCGACGACAACGGTGAGGATGGCGAACCCCGGAAACGCCGCAACCCACCATTGCTCCACCAGCTCGCGCCCTTCCGCAACCATCGATCCCCACTCGGCGGTCGGCGGAACCACACCCAGACCGAGAAAAGACAGACCGGCGAAGGTCAGTATGGCGTTGCCGAGGTCGAGCGTGATCAGGACCGCCAAGGGGCCAAGCGTGTTGGGTAGGATGTGGCGGGCAAGGATTCGGATCGGCTTGAGGCCAAGGACCGTTGCCGCCTCGACATATTCCTGACTGCGCTGTACCAGCGCGAGGGCGCGCCCCAGCCGCGCAAATTTCGGCCACCACACCACCAGCATCGCCAGAATGGTGCTGGTGGTGCCGATGCCCAACGCCGCCGCGATCGCCAGTGCCAGGATAATCGGCGGAAAGCACAGCACCAGATCGGTCAGCCGCATCAGCACCTCGTCCCAAAAACCTTTAGCCCACGCCGCAACGATACCGACGGTGCTACCGATCGCAGCACCCAGCAGGACAACCGAAAACCCGGCCAACAGCGACAACCGCGAGCCATAGAGCAACCGTGAGAACACGTCTCGTCCCAGCACGTCGGTGCCCAACCAATGCATTGCCGATGGCGGCAGCAGTCGTTGTCTCACATGCACCGCGTCCGGCGGATATGGCGTGATCCACGGTGCAATCAACGCGACCAGCACCCAGGCAATCACCACCGCGCCACCCGCCCAGGCCAGACCATAGCGCCGTACTCGCCGGTGCCAGCGCGAACGTTGCCCCCGAACAGTCGGCGTCATCGCGACCGTGACGCTCACCGTCGCACCCGCGGGTCGAGCGCGGCGTAGGACAGATCGACCAGCAAGTTCACGATTAAATACGTCGCCGACACTACTAGTGTTATTCCCATGATCGCTGGAAAGTCCTGTGCCGCCGCCGAGCGGAACGTGTAGCGACCCAGCCCAGGCCAGGAGAATACCGTCTCGGTCATCACCGCGCCGGCCAGCAGGTTGGCGTAGGCAAGGCCGCACGCGTCGTGCGGGTGATCAGTCCGACGGTTGCCGCTGCCAGCACGATGGACGGCAGCACCAGATGCGCCGCGCTATCCCAGAAGCTCTCCCAGTCGCCGTGCCAGAGACTGTCGACCAGGAACAACCCGGTCAGTCCATCCGGCGGGAACGCGATCGGATCCATCCGTCCCGGTCCCGGCGCCCATTCAAGCCCGCCATAGAAGATTGCAAGCATGATGAAGGCCAACCAGAATGTCGGCGCGGAAACTCCTAGCAACGAGATCGCGCGGGCCACGGAATCGATCCAGCCATCGCGCCTCACCGGCGCGGCGATGCCAAGCGGAATGCCAATGGCGATCGACAGCAGAAACGCAACCGTGGCCAGTTCCACGGTCGCCGGAGCATACTGCACGATATCCTGAAGCACCGGCCGCCGCGTCGCGATCGATATGCCGAGATCGCCATGCACCAACCCGACCAAAAAAATCCCGTAGCGGTCCCACATCGGGAGATCGAGACCCCACTTGGCCCGCCACATCGCAACGGTCGCCGGGTCGCTGGCCGCGATATCGCCAAGTTGCGCCAGCACCGGGTCGCCAGGCACGACATTCGAAATCAAGAACACGACAAGGCTAGCCAGCAGCGCCATTGCGCAGGCGGCGAGCAGGCGTATCAGGATATAGCGCGACACTCCGGAATTGCTCCCCTTCGTCGGTTATCGCCGGCTTGCACCGCTGGATCGATATAATCAAGCGTGGGCGACCGATGAGGCTGTTGCTCACCCAGGCCGACAACGCCCTTGCCTGATATTTCGCCGGCCTAGGCCAATGTAATCTCGCCGATATCCAGCTGCCATCCTGCGGCTGTCAGCGGGAAGTTTTTCAGGGTGTTCCGTACCGCAATCTGGTAGGTCGGCTGGAACGGCATGAAATGATTCGCCTGGTCCACGACCTGGCGCTGCCACTCGATCCACGGCTTGGCGGCCACGGCAAGATCCTCTTCCTCCGATGCCTGCCTGACCAATGCGGTCATCTCCGGCGGGGCCGTCCAGCCCACCCGCTTGGCCACACGTTGCACCACGGCCGATGCCCGAAGATCGTTCGACACCGCCGGAGGATTCCAGAAGGTGAGGACGCCGCCTGCCATTTTTTTTTGCGTATAGGTCGTGCGCAGGTTCACCTGATCCATCGGGTTGAGCTTGGCGCGAATGCCGACCCGGCCAAGATCGGACTGAAGTTTTTGCGCGAGAACCTGGTAGGACACGCCGGCCACCGCGACGTTGCCGTAAGCGATCTCGAACTCGAACCCATCCGGCACCCCCGCCGCCTGCAACAACTTTCGAGACTTGTCCAAGTCCTGATGGAATCCGACCTCCTTGGCCACCTGCTCCGAGCTGCCATTCACACCGATCGGCAGAAAATGGGCCGGCCGTGTGGCAGCGCCACCGCACAAGCTGCCGAGGATGCCATCATAGTCGATGGCATACCCTATGGCTTGACGCGCCTCCTTCTTCGCCAGCCCCGGATTAGCCGCCGAGTTCTGGGTCAGCGCCATATAGACGAAATCCAGACTGGGCAATTTGTCGACCCGGACGTTGGCATCGCCACCCAACGCGACGATCTGTTCAGGGATCAGGTTGAACGCGGCCTGCACATCGCCGCGTCGCACAGCGAGGAACTGGGCCGCGCTGTCGGAGAGGTGTCTGATGATGACACGCTCGAAGACCGGCTGGCCGCGCCAGTAATTTTGATTGCGCTGCTGCATGATCTGGCTGTTCTGCTCCCAGCGCGCCAGATGGTATGGCCCGGTACCGGCGCTGTTGCCGTTCAGCCAGGTGGTCGCCTTGTCGGTGTCCTTCGCCTCCACGCCCGCCACGCCACCATGCTGCAACAGCACCACCTTTTCCATGATGCTGTAACCGGGGCAGCACAGGATGGACAGGATCGGTGCCTTCGGCTCGTTCATGATAAGGTCGATCGTGTGGGGATCGACGATCTCGACCCGATCCACCGAGCTGATATATTGCTGCGGTTGATCGTGGACATTGATCAAACGGTCAAAGCTGAACTTCACGTCCTCGGCCGTCATCACCGCGCCGGTGGCGAACTTCACGCCAGGGCGCAGGGTGAAGCGCCAGCCATTGCCCGACGGCGTGCGTTCCCACTTCGTTGCCAGCGCGGGCTTCGGGTTGATGTAGTCCCCAGGCACGAGCGTCACCAAGGTCTCGTAGCAGGTCGCAAGCGTCAGCGGTGGGGTATATTGCGCCTGACGGACCGGGTCGAGCGTGATGGTATCGCTGATGTCGATGCCGATCACCAGCGTATCGCGCCGCGCTTGCGCCTGCACCGATGCGAACGGGATGATGGCCGTGGAGACGCCGAGCAGCCGGGCAAGATCGCGCCGGATAAGCCGCAGGTCGGTCATGGACATTTCCCTCAATCGGTCCGACAGTCAGCCCGAGCATTCGTTGGATCGTTCTAACCGTCGGTCCGTTTCAACCGGTTCCTGTAGCAACGATACGCTGCGGTCGACGCGGATGTAAAGTGGTGGCGTGCCGCCAAAGCTACGATTTAAACCGGAGCCCGTGAACAAGACAGGGAGAGACCAATTGGCAATCGGCGTTGGAGTGATCGGCCTCGGCATGGCCGTGCAACCGCATATGCGCGCCCTGCGCGACCTCGAGCGTGGCGGCCGGGTACGGATCATCGGCGGCTATGCGCCGTCGGAAGCGCGGCGCGCGACATTTTCTACCACTTGGCAAGCGCCGGTATTCGTCACCCAGGACGCATTGCTCGAAACGCCGGGGCTCGATCTGGTGTTGGTGCTAACCCCACCGGGCGCGCATCTGCCAGTGGCGTTGGCAGCGATCGCGGCCGGCAAGCATCTGATCATCGAGAAGCCGCTGGAATTGAGCGTCGCGCGCGGCGAGGCGCTGGTAGCAACTGCCAAGTCGGCCGGCGTGCGCTGCGGCGTGTGCCTGCAACATCGCTTCCGCCCGGCCGCGCTGCGATTGAAAGCGGCACTGGACAACGGCGCGCTGGGTGAGCCTCTGTCGGCCTCGGCTTCGATCCGCTGGTGGCGTGACGCGGCATATTTCGCACAGCCGGACGAGGCATGAAAGCACGCGATGGTGGCGGCGTGCTGCTGACGCAGGCGATCCACAGCATCGACCTGCTGCTGCATCTGATGAGCCCGGTTCGCGACGCCACCGGCTTCGCATTGACCTCGACGCTGCGTGCCATCGACACGGAAGACGTCGTTGCCGCTTCGGTGCGCTTCGCCAGCGGCGCAATCGGCGTGATCGATGCCACATCGGTGGCTCGCCCCGGCTTTCCGGAACGTATCGAGATCGCCGGCACGCGCGGCTCGGCGCTGCTCGTGGCATCCCGGCTGGAGCTGTACGGCACCGACGGGCCGCCGAAAATCGTCGACGGCAGCGCCTACGGCGGCGGCGGCGGCGCCGATCCGATGGCTTTCGACCACGGCCCACATCGGGCATTGATCACCGAAATGCTCGACGCCATCGAGCAAAATCGAGATCCATCGAATAACGCAGCTTCAGCACTACCGGTTCAACGTCTCATCGAGGCGATTCTTGCTGACTCGGAGCAGCGTTCATGACCGTCACCGGGTCCACCCGTCTGTTCGCGATCGTCGGCGCACCGGTCGCACCGCTGCGCTCGCCGGCCCTGTTCAACGCCGCCTTCGCCAAGCTAGGACACGACGCGGTGTTCGTGGCATTCGAAGTGGCGCAGGGCGAGCTGCCGGCGGCGTGGGCGGGACTGACGCGGTTGCGCAATCTCGATGGCATAGTGATCACCATGCCGCACAAGCAGGCGGTGGTGCCGCTGCTCGACGCGCTCGGTCCAACCGCGAAGGTGACCGGCAGCGTCAACACGGTGCGGCGGACCGCAAGCGGCGGCTGGGAGGGCGACATGTTCGACGGCGAGGGATTCCGCGACGGACTGGAGCGAGCCGGCCATCCGCCACGCGGCGCGGCAATCCTACAGATCGGCTGCGGCGCCGCCGGGCGCGCCGATGCGCTCGCGGCCGCGCTGGCGGCCGGCTTTCCCGCTCTCGCGGTCTCCTTCGGGCCGCCTTCGCCGCGTGGTCACGACATCGTGGTGAACGCCACACCTATGGGATTGCATGCCGGAGACCCACTGCCATTAGATCCGGCGGAACTGGTCGCATCGCAGATCGTTGCCGACGTGATCCCGAACCCGGAGATCACGGCACTGGTCGCCGCCGCCCGCGCGCTCGGGTGCGCCACTGTGACCGGGCAATTGATGCATGAGGGCCAGGCGCGGCTGGCAGCATCCTATCTCGGGATCGATGGATGGGAGTCGGCAACAAGTTAGCGGTGATGGATCATCATGTCGTTCTGGCCTTGCGGCGCGCTGCGGGAAGCCTGAGGCCGGCACCGCAGGAGGCACGCACCATCAGCGTGGGGGCCAATGTCTCACGCCGCGCCGGCGCGCTGGGATCTTGGATGCGGTCGAGGAGGATTCGCGCGCCAGCGATGCCGATATCGACCGCGGCGACGCGCACAGTGGTCAGCGGCGGAAACCACGACGACGCCTCGCGGATGTCGTCGAACCCGGTCAACGCCACATCGCGCCCAGGCTGACGGCCGGCACGCAGCAGCCCGAGACTGGCACCGAAGGCGACGGAATCGTTGAAGCAGACCAGTGCCGTCGGCCCGGCCGAAGTCAGTGTAGCGACAAAGTCGGACGCCTCGCCCATATCGGTGCGGCAGGGCAGATGCAACGGCATCAGCCCGCTCGCGGTCATCGCCCTTGCATAGCCTTCCCAACGTCCCGACGAGACGGAATTCCTGGCGGCACCGCCGAGAAATGCGATATCGCGATGCCCGAGGCGCAGCAGATGTTCGGTAGCCAGGCGCGTGCCCGTCGCGTTGTCCGGCCCGGCATGGGCCCCGCGACGAAAGCCGCGCACCACTGTCACGCAAGGTAGGCCCCATTCGTCGAGCTCGTCGAGCAGGCTGGCCGGCGTTCCGGTCGCAGGCATCATGATGATGCCATCCACGGATTGCTCCCGGAACCGCTCCAGCATGCGGCGCTGGCGCACCGGCGATTCCGCCGTGTTGGCCAGCAGCACGGCGTACCCGGCACTCTCCAGCGCCGCCTGTACGCCCGCGGTGAGCTCGGCATAGAACGGATTGGTGATCTCGCAGACCAGCATGCCGATCACGTAGGACCGACCGGAGCGCAGTCGTGCGGCCGAACGGTTGTAGACGTAACCGAGACGTTCCGCCGCCTGCTGTACCGCCAGACGCGTTTCCACACGCAGACGCGGGCTGTCGCGCAGCGCGAGAGCAGCAGTGGAGCGCGCGACGCCAGCCTCCAGCGCCACATCCGCGATGCGCGCGCGCTTCGTCGCCGGGTTTGGTATGCCTGCCATCGGCAAAGTAGTAGATCGATCTAAATACGCGGTCAACCAGCAGCGCGATTGCGATCAGCGTGCCGCGCTCGTTTCAGCCGCAATCAACCCAAACACCACCGCTTTGATCAGACCGCCGATATAGCCGACCTCCGGGCCGCCCTCGATCCCACCGCAGTTGGAGCCCGCCGCGTAAAGCCTCGGAATCGGCGTTCCATCTCCGCGCAGCACGCGCGCACCGGCATCGATCGCGAGCCCACCCATCGTGTGCGTGATCGCCGCACACGCCGGCGTCGCATAATACGGCGGCGCGGCGAAAGGCTCCGGCCGATGCTTGGCCCCAGAACGCGGCGGTGTCAGCTTGTCGAGCGTTCCGTTCTGGATCGCCGCATTGTGCGCCGCGACCGTGCGGCGCAGCGCCGCTTCCGGCAGACCGGCCAGGCGCGCGAGCGTTCCGAGATCGTCGGCCTGGTGCAACGTGCCACCGGCACGCACCAGGTTCGGGTTCGGCGGACAGAAGAAATATCGTCCCGCACCTTGCCACATCGCCTCGTCGAACACGACGTTGACAACCCCATCCTCGTAACGCGCCATCGCGTTGGACACGAAATGGCCGCCTTTGCCCTCGTCCAGGAACCGCTCCGCCCGGCTGTTCACCATCACCCCGGCAGCGGCGAGGAACTCCAGAAACGGGAACGGGCAGAGATTATCGTTATGCAGGCTGTCGGCGCTCATCACATGGCCGTAGAATGCCTCCATGCCGACCAGCTTGGCGCCCGCCAGTTCGGCCAACCGGATGCCGTCGCCCTTGCCGGATGGCGTGCCGCGCAACTTCAGGACCTCCGGGTGCGGCGTGACGAAGCGGCGGAGCATGTCGTGGTTGCCATGAAAGCCGCCGTCAGCCAGCACGACGGCACGCGCGCGGATGCTGGTGACGCCGGACGGCCCCGCCGCGACGACGCCACGGCAGGCGTCGTTCTCCATGATCAGCTCTGTCATCCGCATACCGCGCAGGATCGCTCCGCCCTGTCGGACGATCCCTGCTTCCAGCAGCCCCAGCAGGCGGTCGGCGCCGAAACCTTCCCACCGCATCGTCGTCTGTTCGTGGAATCCGAGCGGGGCGAGCACGCGGTCCTTCCAGCCTTCGTCGGGCTGCATCGCGGTGAAATCGGCTCCCTGCGCCTGCAACCACTCGACCGCGCGCGCCGCATTGGTTGCCAGCGCACGCGCCAGCGGGGGCGTGGCAAAACCGTCGGTGATACGAACGATCACCTGCGCCAGTTCCTCCGGGTCGGTGGTGACGCTGCGAAAACCGACGTGATACACGCCGCCGTTCACCCGCGAGGCGGAGAGGTGCTTCTCCTCCGCCGCCGCCTCCAGCACCAGTGCATTCAAACCGAGTTCCAACGCGCGGCGCGCGGCGGTAAGCCCGGCGAGACCGCCGCCGACCGCGACAAGATCGACATCATGCGTCATGGGTGTTTCGTTCCCGCGCGTTGGCTAGATATCCGGCGTGTTAACGAGATAGGCGGCATTGCGGCCGGCAAAGCGTCCGGAGGTGAACGCCCAGCCGAGATGATGGCCGTGACCTTCCAGCAGCAGGCCGCCCTGCCCCGCCGATCCGGCGGCGAACAATCCGGGGATCGGCCGCTTATCCGCGCCGAGCACCTGAAAGCGCTCGTTGATCGCCAAGCCGCCATCCGTCAGATTGACG
>PKWQ01000101.1 GCA_003133265.1 Acetobacteraceae bacterium | reverse complement strand
GCACCTGCACCACGTCCACCACCGAGAACCACCAAGTTTCGGTGTCCTCGTCGTACACGCGGCGGATGGACTGTCCATCGAACTCAGTGGGCAATATTTTCATGGACTGATCCTTGGGGAAACTGTGTTGTCAGTTCGCTCGAATATAGACTGTATTTTTTGCACAGCATCACCCATTTAGGCCTATGCCCAATCTCTCCGCCTTCCCCACCACCCGCAAGTGGCCCTCCCTGCATCCGGAACGGCTGCAGCTCTACTCGCTGCCCTTTGGATACCGCAGCAGGGGGGAATCGCAAAAACACTCACCCGCGCGTCGAAAAACTACAATGAAATTACGCTCAGGCTGCTGCTGGTGTGCCACTGCTAAAGGAGCGAAGGCAACGTCATTCGCATCATTTCCGCTCGCAAGGCAAGCGCCGGTGAAGCGAGGTCCTACCCCTAGAGGTGTTACATGCGCAAAGAATACGACTTTTCCGCTGCCGGGAAGAACCCCTACGCAGCCCAGCTCAAGAAGCAAATCACCATTCAGTTGATGAGCGGCAATGAGGCCATGGTGTTTTCGGCGTGGGGCGCAAAGTGAGCCTGCAGCGTCGCCCTTTGGCCGCCCGTGCGTTCGAGTTTCTGGCGCGCGTGTCCAACGCTTTGCAGGCCTGGCCCAATCGCATGACCCCACCCGCCTTTCGGCTGCTGCAGATCGGCTCGGCCTTCTGGCAGTCGCGCGTGCTGTACGTGGCAGCCCGGCTCGATCTGGCCACGGTGCTGGCCGACAAGCCATCGTCTGCCGCCGATCTGGCGCTCAAGGTCGGGGCCGATCCGCGCGCGCTCATGCGCCTGCTGCGCATGCTCTGCGCGATGGGCATCTTCGACGAGCTATCGCCCGGCACTTACCGCAACAACAAGCTGTCCAACGCCCTGCGCAGCGACCGGCCCGACAGCGTGCGCGCCATGGTGCTGATGCACAACTCGGCCGAGATGAGTCGCCCCTGGTTTGAGCAACTGGAGCAAGGCATCCGTTCGGGTGAGGTGCCCTTTCGCCTGCAGCACGGCCAGGATCTTTACGACTACATGGACAGCCATGCCGAGTTCGACGCCCTCTTCGCGCAGGCGATGGACCAGATGGAGGCACTGACGGGGGACAGCTTCGCCACCGAATTCGACTGGAAGGCGTTCGACCGGGTCATCGACGTGGGGGGCTCCAAGGGCGCCAAATCGATGGCCATCCTCAAGCGCCACCCGCACCTCCAGGCCCTTGTGGTGGACCGGGCGCAGACCATCCGGAACGCGGCCAGCTACTGGCGCGAGCACCAGGGGGCGGGCGTGACCGAGTGCCTGGCGCGCATGAGGTTTGAAGCGGGCGACCTGCTGGCATCGGTGCCGGCGGCGACCAGCCCCAGGGATGCTTACCTGTTGAGCGCGGTCCTGCACGGCTTCGACGACGACAGTTGCGTCCAGGCCCTGCGCACCGTGGCCCGAGCTGCCGCCGAAAAGGGCGCAGCCATCGTGCTGCTCGAGATGCTCATGCCGGAGCAAAAGGCTGACCTGAGCTCGGCGTCTTTCGACATGCAGATGTTGATGGGAACGAGGGGCTGCGAGCGCACCCGCGGCGAATGGGAGCGGGTGTTCGAGCGCGCCAATCTGCGCCTGCTCGAGATCGTCAACCTGGCATCGTTTGGCAAGATGCTGGTACTGCGGCCGGCGCCGGGCAACTCAGGCACTGGCTCAGTTTGCCCCGCTGCGGATTTCGCTGATCGCGGCGTCGATGAGCCGGCGTGAAATGCTGACCGGCATCGGCAGGTCGGGCAGCGCATCGACATCGAACCACTGCGCATCCTCGATTTCCTCCGGCTGCAGCACGATCTCGCCGCCGGCGTAGTCGGCGAAGAACGCGATCATCAGCGAGTTCGGGAACGGCCAGGACTGGCTGCCGAAGTAACGCAGCTTCGCAACCTTCACGCCGACCTCCTCCATGACTTCGCGCGCGACGCAGGCTTCAAGTGTTTCGCCGGGTTCGACAAAGCCCGCCAGCGCGCTGTAGATGCCGGGCGCAAAGTGATGCGAGCGTCCCAGCAGCAGCTCGCGCCCCCTGCGCACGAGCATCATCACCGCCGGCGCGATGCGCGGATAGACCGAATGAGTGCAGGCCGGGCAGACGCGCACGCGCTCATCCCTGCGCGATTCGGTGGCAGTGCCGCAGACACCGCAGAACTGGTGCGTGCGGTCCCACTCCATGATCTGGACCGCGCGAACGGCGAGCGCGTATTCGAGATCGTCCACCTGACCGAACAGGCGCCGCAGGCCGATCCAGCTCATGCCCTCGGGCGCCGGCGTGTCCTTTGCGATCTCCGCGGAGTTGCAGTGCCGCCCGCGCAGGGTGCCCAGGTATTGGGTGCGCACGGGCTCGATGCCGAGTTCTGCGAGCGAACGCGCCAGCGGCAGATCGACCCGCTCCCCGGATGCGATCCCCAGCACCTGTCCACCGGAAAACGCGAACCAGAAAACGGGTTCGGCGAGCCATTCGGGCGGGGCGACGCTTGGGATGTAGGTCATGGCTTAACGGTTATCAATGAGGTCTTTCAATCGAAAAGCACCCTTGCGGCCGATTGAAATCATACAAAGATCGGCTTCGACCTACTTCGCGTGTTCGGCCGAAACGCGATTGGTCTCGCCGCTCTCCATCAGCGTGCGAGTGGCATTGACCGAGGCGTAGATCCAGAGGATCTTCATCGGTTGGGTTGCCGATATGTTGCGGAAACGATGCGGCACATTGGGCGGTATCCAGGTGGTATCGAAGGCCTTGAGCACATGCTCTTCGCCATCGATGTCCAGATACGCGTCGCCTTCGAGCAGCATCACGCTTTCCTCGCAGTTGTGGCTGTGAAAGGGAATCGCCACGCCGCCGCCGAATTCGGTGATGCCATTGATGAATGAAGTGGCGCCCAGCGAGGCTGTCACCAGCGGGGTGGTGCGCTCGCCATTGCCGCGGTCATGGCTTTTCATCTGGTCGGGACGCAGGATCGCGGCGCCCGATGCGGGTTTGTTGTTCATTCGCTTGACTCCGTTGAAAAAAAGCTTAGTCGGCCGAGATGTGGTTGGCCTTGATCAGCTGGCGGTACATCTCGAATTGGTTCTTCGTCTGCACGCCCAACTCCTTGGCCGATGAGCCCCTTATCGTCAACCCGTAGGATGCGAACTTGGTGCGCAAGTCCGGGTCCAGCAGGGCCTTCTGCATCTCGGCGTTGAGCCGCTCGATGATCGGGCTCGGTGTGCCGGCGGGTGCCACCATGGCGAACCAGGAATTGAAAAAGAAACCTTTAAGTCCTGCTTCATCCACGGTCGGCACATCCGGATATTGCGGCAGACGTTTCGGCGTGGAGACGGCAAGCAGGCGTAGCCGGTGAGCTTGTATCAGCGCTGTGACCGTGGCCAGCCCCTGGAGTCCGGCATCGACCTCGCCGGTCGCCACCGCAAGCGCCCCAGGCGTGGCCCCTTTGTAGGGCACATGCGTGACGTTGATGCCGGCGCGCGTCGTAAATAGCGCCATGGCGATATGCTGCGGACTGCCAATGCCGCCGGAACCGTAGTTGAGTTTGCCGGGAGCGGCTTTCGCGGCAGCGATGAAGTCCGCGACGGTCTTGAAGGGCGAATCCTCCTTGACGATGAGACCCCACTCCACGGTCGCCACCAGCGAGATCGGCGTGAAGTCGGTCAGGGCATTCCAGGGAACCTTGGGATAGATGTTCGGGACCATGGTCAGAATGCTGTCGTTGAAGCCGCCGATGGTGTAGCCGTCCGGCACCCCGTGGGCCACGCGGTCGGCGCCGATGAGACCCGACGAGCCCGGGATGTTCTCGATAACAAAGGGCTGGCCCAGCTCGACGCCCATCTTCTGGGTCAGCACGCGCGCGCCGTTGTCCACGGCGCTACCCGCAGCCAGCGGAATCACCATGTGGATCGGTTTGGTCGGGTACGGGGCTGGCTGCGCGGATGCGGCCAGCGTCGCGCCAAGCATGGCGGCCAAGGACAGGAGTCGTTGAAAGAGTGCCATTGGATGTCTCCGTTTTCTGTTTTGGTTCAAGAAACTTGCGGGCGCAGCGGCACGATGCCGAGGCGTGCGGCGAGCTGGTCGAGTTCGTCCACCAGCGCCGAAGCGACCGGCACACCCGTGCGGGCGTACTCGGCGCGCCGGCCGTGGCTTTGCTCGCCCGGAAGCCAGATGCGCTCCACGCCCGGTAGCCGCTCGCTGTCGCGGATGTCGCGCACCAGCGTGTCGACGGCGGCCTTGAACGGGCCCGCGCCGCCGAACGCGGCGAGGTCGATCACGAGAATGGCCTGTCCGGTATTGGTCGGGGTGACGTGGTCGGCGTTGAAATCCACCACGTCGCGGCCCATGGCCGCGCCCTGCAGCGTGCCGGCCAGCAGGCCGACGATCAGCGCCAGGCCGTAGCCCTTGTGGCCGCCGATCGGCATGAGGAAGCCCTCGTGCGCGCGCTTGGGATCGGTGAGCGGACGGCCCTGGCGGTCGATCATCCAGCCCTCGGGCATCGGTTCGCCGCGCTTGGCCTTGGCCTTGACCTTGCCGTAGGCGGCGACGGTGGTGGCCATGTCGAGCACCACGGGCGGCTCGTCGCCGGCCGGAATGCCCGCGGCGATCGGGTTGGTGGACAGCAGCATTTCCATGCCGCCCCAGGGCGGCAGATGGTTCGCGTTGCCGACCGCGAAATACAGGCCGATCATGTCGTGCGCGACTGGCATGCGGACATAGAGCGACGCCGGGCCGGCATGATTGCTGGCGCGGGTGCCGACCCAGGCGACGCCCGCGCTGCGCGCCTTCTCAATGGCGAGATCAACGGCGCGCGAAACGACCAGGTGGCCCATGCCGTTGTCGCCATCCACCACCGCCATGGCGGCACGCTCCTCGATCACGTGAATGTTGGGACGGACATTGATGCCGCCCGCCTGGATGCGCTTGATGTACTGCGGGAGGCGGATGATGCCGTGGCCGTCCGAGCCCTGCAGGTCGGCTTCAGCCATGAGTGCGGCGACGCGGTCTGCGTCGGCGGGTGGAAGCCCGACCCGCGTTAGCGCGGCGGCCGTGAACCGTTCCAGGTGGGCGCCGGCGATCCATGAGGTTTTGTTATCTGTCACCATACGATTCGATGCGCACCACACTTCCGCGGTGCACTTCTTTGTGTCCATGCGTCTCTGATATGAATGAAGTCTAGGTGCCAGGGTCGCCAGGGTCCAATACCGATTTATCGCTTTGCCATATCATTCTGCTATTGCTCAATCGATCTGCGGCACCATGAATCTTCGCACCCTGCGCTATTTCGTTGCCATCGCCGACGCTGGCAGCTTCACCGCCGCGGCAACGGTCGTATCGATCGCACAGCCCGCGCTGACTCGCCAGTTACGCGACTTGGAAGCCGAACTCGGCGTCCAGCTACTACAACGCAG
>PKWQ01000326.1 GCA_003133265.1 Acetobacteraceae bacterium | reverse complement strand
GCGCGCCCCAGAGCATGGCGTTGTTGGCTGGCAGGCCACGGGCGAAGCGCAGCGTGTTCTCCACCAGGATGGTCTTCTGCCGCTCCACGCCCTGCAACAGGGAGATATCGACGCGGGAGATCTTCCCCACCGGCGCCAGCCGCGCCGGGCTCGGATACCACACGAAGGCGTCTGCCTCGGTCAGGTCGAGCGGCGGCGGCGGCGGTGGCGCCAGCCGTTCCAGGGCCTCGGCGATCCGGGCGGCGAGGTCGATCAGGGGCTGTTCCATGGTGACGGTCCTGCGGACGGGATTAGCAAAGCTTGACGTGAAGGGTGCGGAAACTATGGTCCCGGCCCGAACACCGCAACCCGGGCCCGGCCCGCGCAGGAAATATCCCAGATGCTCATCTCTCCCGCCTACGCTCAAGACCTGACATCCATGTTCGGCAGCGCGACCCAGTTTCTGCCGCTGGTACTGATTTTCGGCGTCTTCTATTTTCTGCTGATCCGCCCGCAGCAGCAGCGTGCGAAGGAAATGAAGGCCATGCTGGCGGCGCTGAAGCGCGGCGACCGCGTGGTGACCGGCGGCGGCATCCTGGGCGTGGTGCAGAAGATCAAGGAAGGCTCGAACGAGGTCGACGTCGAGCTTGGCCCCAACCTGCGCGTCACCGTGCTGCGCGAGACCATCACCACGGTGCTGAAGCCGACGGCGGCGAACGACACCAAGGCGCCCTGACCGTCCAGGCTGCGGTGGCGGGTGGCTAAACCGACGCCTCCCACCGCAGGAACCGGCACAATCCGCGTCCCATGACCCATTCCAGGTCCGCCCCGGCCAGGAATGGCAGCTCCTCCGTGAACATGGTGATCGCCTGGCGATAGGTGCAGGGCAGGCGGGTGATGTCGGTGCCCCAGAACATCCGCCGCGGCCCGAAGGCGTCGAACACGCGGTGCAGCGCCTCGTGCGTGTTGCGATAGGGATAGGGCTCGGTCGAGGCGCAGGGCACCGCGGACGCCTTGGCGGCGACGTTCGGATATTTCGCCAGCGCCACCAGTTGCGGGATGTCGACGAAGGCCGCCGCGTCCTTGGCGCCGCGCGGCAGGGCCAGATGATCGACGATCAGGCGCAGCCCCGGATGCGCCTCGGCGATGCGCCCGACCGCCGCCAGTTCGCCGGGGCAGGCCAGCATCACCGGCAGTGCGAACCGCTCCGCCAGCGGCCAGATCCAATCCATGCTGCCATCCGACAGGCTGGGAACGCCCGGCGCGATTGCCGAGGTGAAGCGCAGCCCGAGCATGCCCGGCTGGCTGCGCCAGTTTTCCAGCAACGGCGCGGACGCGGCCGGCTGGTCGGCGGCGATGCGGCCCATGATGCCGATGCGTCCGGGATGCAGGGTCGCGGCTTGCAGTGCCAGGTCGTTGCGGTTGCCTTCCCAGGATGGCGGCACGATCACCGCGCGGTCGACGCCGGCTGCGTCCATCTCGGCGATCAGGTCGGCGGCGGAGAAGGGAACCGGCCGGTGCGGCTGGTTGCGCATCGCGCGCCACGGGCGTTCAGGCGTATCGGCGGCCCAGATATGCACCTGCGCGTCGGCGATCAGCATGACGGTCCTCCTGCTTGTCGTTGGCGGCAGTCTAGCGCGACAAGCTGCCGGAACAAGGAAGGGCCCCTTGCGGGGCCCTTCGGTGTCGGTCGGCTCAGGCGGCCTTCAGGGCCGCTTCGGCGTATTCGTAGTTGGCGATCTTATCCAGCCAGTTGGACACATAGTCCGGCCGGCGGTTGCGGAAATCGAGATAGTAGCTGTGCTCCCACACATCGAGGGTGAGCAGCACCTTGCCCTCGCCGGTGGCCAGCGGGTTGGAGCCGTTGGGGGTCTTGGTCGCCTTCAGCTTGCCGTCCGGCGCCAGCACCAGCCACGCCCAGCCGGAGCCGAACTGCGTGGTGGCGGCGGCCTTGAAGGCCTCCTTGAACTGGGCCACGCCACCGAAATCGGCGACGATCTTGGCTTCCAGCGCGCTCGGGATGACGCCGCCCTTGGGCGACATGTTTTTCCAGAACAGGGTGTGATTCCAATGCTGACCGGCGTTGTTGAACACCGGAGCCAGGTCCGCCTTGCCGTGGGAGAATTTCACGATCTCTTCCAGCGACTTGCCGGCCAGCGCCGGGTTGGCGGCCACGAAACCGTTCAGCGCGGTCACATAGGCCTGATGATGCTTGCCGTGGTGCAGCTCCAGCGTCTCTTCGCACATGCCCTGGGCCGCGAGCGCGGTCTTGGCATAAGGAAGCGTGGGAAGTTCGAAAGCCATGGATGTTTCTCCGGTCTGTTCCTGTGAAGCCACAACCTAGCCGGGCAAATTCGGCCACCCGCCTGGAAGATACCAATCCTAGCTATGGATCGAACGGTGCTCCGTCAAGCTTGCACGGCACGGGTTTTCGCGCCAACTCCCGTATATGACCGAGCAACTCGCCGGATTCCTGCGCCGGCACGACCCCGACCGCTTCCTGACCGCGCTGTTCGCGCCGCCCGACAAGCGTGGCGCGCTGTTCGCACTGTACGCCTTCAACCACGAGCTGGCGCGTGCGCGCGAAGCCGTGTCCGAGCCGATATTGGCGCTGATCCGCCTGCAATGGTGGCGCGAGGTGGTCGAGGGCGCGGCGCGCCGGCACGAGGTGGCGGAGCCGCTGTCGGCGGCAATCGAAGCGGGACTGTTGCAGCGGGCCGATCTGCTGTCGCTGATCGCGGCGCGCGAGATCGAGGCCGATCCGGCGATTCTCACAATCGCGGCATGGCGGGACTATGTGCTGGGCAGCGCCGGCGGTCTGGCGGTGGCCGCCGGACGGTTGCTGGGCGCGCCCGAGCCGGAGCGTTTGCGTCCGTTCGGCGCCGCCTATGGCGTGGCCGGGCTGCTGCGCAGCATTCCCGCGCTGGCACGGCAGGGACGCTGCCTGCTGCCCGAGGATGTGCTGAGCGCGCACGACTTGTCGCCGGAGGAGGTCATCGGGGCATCGACGGGCGCGAAACTTGGCCCGGTGATGCGTGCTCTGGCCGCCGAGGGCCATGCGTTACTGGAACAAGGCAAAGGGCTTCGCCTGCCACGCCCGGCGATTGCCGCTGCCCTGCCGGCGGTGCTTGCGCGACGCGATCTGGCGCGTCCGTTCGTTCATCTGCCCGGCCGGGGCCTGGGTGACAAGCTGGCGGTCGTGGTCGCCGGAATGGCCGGGCGGATCTGAATCTCTCTCCGCCCGGCCACGTCGGAACGCTCAGAACAGGTTTAGCCGGTCGGCGGCGACCACAAGCGCGAAGGTGACGGCGGCGATGCCGATCTCCCCGGCCGTGCCGACGACCAACGGCCGCCATCCTTGTGCGGAGAGCCGGCGTAGATCGGTGGACAATCCCACGCCGGCGAAGGTTAGCAGGAAGGCCCAGCGCGACAGCGCGGCGATGCTCGCGGTCTGCTGCGTCGTGAAGGCATGCAGGGTGGCGAGCAGGGAGAGCAGCAGGAAGCCCAGAATGAACTTCGGGAACTTCTCCCAAAGAAACGCGCCCTTGTGGCCGATCTCCTGCGCCTGTCCGCGCGATGACCAATACAGCGCGTAGCCCAGCACCACGAAGCCGATGGTCGCGTTGCGCGTGGTCTTGGCCAGCACGGCGTAGCGTCCCGCTTCCTCGGAGAAGATGCGCCCGGCTGCGGTGGCTTCGGCGGTGTTGTCGACCGCCAGCCCCGCCCACAGCCCATAGGCGTGATCGCTGAAGGCGACCCAGTGGCCGATCAGCGGGAACAGCACCAGGCTGATCGCGCCCAGCGCCAGGATGGCGGCGATGGCGAGCGATGCGTCCTCGTCATCGGCGCGGATCGCTCCCTTGGCGGCGATGATCGCCGACACGCCACAGATCGAGGAGCCGATGGCGAGCAGGCTGGTCAATTTCGGCTTCAGCCCGAAGCGCGTACCAAGCCATGTCATAATGGCGATGGAGACCGAGAGTTCGATGGCGCAAAGCACCAGCGACACGCCGCCGAGCCTCGCCACATCGCCCAGCAGGAAGCGCACGCCCAGCAGGACGATCCCGGCCTTCAGCCAGAACTCGTAGGTCGCCACGCCGGGGCGGAAGATGCGCGGGATGCCGACGGTGTTGGCGAGGATCAGGCCATAGACGATGGCCCAGAGCACATACTCGATGTCCGGCACCGCCACATGATGCTCTCGGCCCCAGGTGAGGATGGCCAGTTCGGTCCATTTGCCCAACAGACCGAGCAGCACCAGCAGCGCCAGACCCGGGACCAGTTCGAGGGCACGTCGAAGGATCGGCTCTGGCGGGGCATCGAACCCCGCCAGGGCGTCGGTGACATGATTGCTCATCGTCCTACCAGGGAATTTGCGGCAGGAAATCGAGCCGGATCAGCGCGGTGATCGCCAATGCCAGCAGCACGGCGGCCCAATCGACCGTCAGACGGCGGCGAGCCAGTCGGGCGGGAGCCGGAATGGAAATCTTGCCGTCGATGGCGGCGGCGTGGGTTTGCACGGTGGCGGACATTGAAAACTCCTCAGACGCCGGGAACGGCGTCCAGTACCGACCGGCTCGTGACCGCCATATGCGGCGGGTGGTTGCCGAAGTGGCCGGCGATGAACAGTTGGCGCGCCAGACGGCGCACCGTGTCGAGCGTCGGCCAGATCGTGCCGTCCAGTTCCTCGACGCGGATATTGAGCGCGACGAAACGGTAGCCGCTGTCCAGCCGGACCGCGGCGCCAACGAAATTGCCGTCGATGTCGATGACGTGGGATTGCAACATAGGGGGGACCCGTCACCGGGAGATGTCTTTCCCCCGGTGCCTTTCACTCAGCAGATGCGGATTGCGTGTGGCGGCAGGCTCAGCGTGTGGTGCGACAACACCGCGTACAGCGCCACATTCGGTCCTGGCGACCGGCCGCTCGGGCAACGCTACTGGGCCACTCTGGCTGCATAATCCGATCTCCACGCTCTTGCCCGTATGAATGGTGCCATATGGGTCGGCAGAACGTGTGTGAAATAGATAGCGGAACAACACGCACGTCAATAGTTATTTTTAGCCATATAATACGATAAAATATTGTGCATTAAACCCCGCTCACCGTGCCGTCCGCTGCCGGCGGGTGAAGGCGCTGAGGCCGATGCCCACGAACACCAGCGCGGTGCCGGCGGCGAAGCGGCTGCCCAGCGTGTCGCCGAACAATACGGCGGAGGCGGCGATGCCAATCAGCGGCTGGAGATATTGCGAACTGGCGGCGATCCGTGCCGGCAGGGTCTGCAACGCGCGCAGCCAGACCCAGATACCGAGCACGGTCACCAGCAGCCCCAGATACAGCACCACCGCCCAGGCCGTGGGGCTGGGGGCGATGTGCCGCGTCGCCATTTCCCATGTCGCGCCCGGCAGCAAGACCAGCGTGCCGAACAGCGAACCCCAGGCAGCGACCGGCACCACGCCCTCGGCGATCGCCAGTTCGGCGCTGAACACGTAATAGCCGGCGACCGCCACCGAGGAAACGAGCGCCATCGCATCGCCGGCCAGCACGGAGGCCGCCAAGCCCGGCGCCCCCGTGTCCGGCACGTAGGCCACCAGAAAAATCCCGCCGAGCGCCGTCGCCAGTCCCAGCGCATGCCAGGGCCGGATGCGTTGGCCGAGCCGCCATGTGGCAAGGATCACCGTCAGGATCGGAATCGAGGCGCTGATGAGCGTGGCCACCGAGGCGCTGACGCGCTGCACCGCGAGCACTTGCATCTCCTGCCCGACGCCCATGCCGAGCAGCCCGAGCAACGCCATCTTCCACAGTACGCGCCCGGTGGGCAGCGGGCGGCCGAGCAGCACCAGCGCGAAGAACGGCGCGGCGACCAGATAGCGTAGCGCGGTCAGGGTCAGCGGCGGGATGCTGACCAAAGCGAGCTTGGTCAGCGGGATCGACAGCCCCCAGATCACCACCAGCCCGAGCAGGGCGGCAATGGCGGCGACCGGAGGTTTCGCTGACGGTTCCGGCACGATCTAAGGGGTCATGGCGTCATGCACGCTTTCGCCGCGTGCGCACTGCCGGGGTCGGCGTCAGCAGCGGTGCCAGGAACCGCCCGGTGTGGCTTTCCGGCGCCGCGGCGATGTCCTCCGGCGTGCCGGCCGCCACGATCCGCCCGCCGCCGTCCCCACCTTCCGGCCCCAGATCGAGGATCCAGTCGGCGGTCTTGATCACTTCCAGATTATGCTCGATCACCACGATGGAATTGCCCTGATCGACCAGCGCGTGCAGCACGTCCAGCAGCTTGCGCACATCCTCGAAATGCAGCCCGGTGGTCGGTTCGTCGAGGATATACAGCGTCCGCCCGGTGGCCCGGCGCGCCAGTTCCTTCGACAACTTGATCCGCTGCGCCTCGCCGCCCGACAGCGTCGTCGCCTGCTGGCCGAGCGCGATGTAGCCGAGACCGACCTGTTGCAGGATGCGCAGCCGGTCGTTGATACGGGTCTGCGCGCTGAAATACGGCACCGCCTCGTCCACCGTCATCGCCAGCACCTCGGCGATCGACTTGTCGCGGAACTTTATTTCGAGCGTCTCACGATTGTAGCGCCTGCCCTTGCAGGTGTCGCAGGTCACGTAGACATCGGGCAGGAAGTGCATCTCGATCTTCAGCACGCCGTCGCCCTGGCACGCCTCGCAGCGCCCGCCCTTGACGTTGAAGCTGAAGCGCCCCGGCTTGTAGCCGCGCGCGCGCGCTTCCGGCAGTTCGGCGAACCAGTCGCGGATCGGCGCGAACAGGTCGGTGTAGGTGGCCGGGTTGGATCGCGGCGTGCGGCCGATCGGCGACTGGTC
>PKWQ01000168.1 GCA_003133265.1 Acetobacteraceae bacterium | reverse complement strand
CCCGGCGGGTGAAGCCGGACAGGCCGCCGCCCTGGCGCAGGGTGCGGATGCGGTCGCGCCGGCCGGTCAGGATTTTGTGCGGATAGGCCTGATGCCCGACATCCCAGATCAGCCGGTCGCGCGGCGTGTCGAACACCGCATGGATCGCCACCGTCAGTTCCACCACGCCCAGCGCCGAGCCCAGATGCCCGCCGGTGCTCGACACCGCGTCGATCGTCTCCGCGCGCAATTCGTCGGCAAGCTGGCGCAGCTGATCGGATGAGAAGTTCCGCAGGTCCGATGGGATGCGGACACGGTCCAATAGCGGGGTACTCGGGGGGGACATGGCGGTCACTCCGTCTGGCGGGTGCTGATCGAGCCGTCCTCGTGCTCGACGATCGCGGCGACCCGCGCCTCGGCCTGCGCCAGCTTGGCCTCGCAATGTTTGCGCAAAGCCGCGCCGCGCTCATAGGCGGTGATGGCGTCCTCCAGCTTCTGCTGGCCGCCCTCCAGACCGCGCACGATCTGTTCCAGTTCGGCCAGCGCATCCTCGAAGGACAGGGCACCGACGTCCGCCGCCTTGGTGCTCGCCGATCGCTTGACGTCCGACATCCCGATTCTCCAAACAGCGGCACGTACTTGTTACTCTTTTTTCATATTCCGGACCAGTGCGGGATACCGGCCGGCCGTCGATATGAAAACGCGCGTCAGGCCCGCATCAGACCGCGCACATGCGCCGCCACCGACGCGGCGAGCGCCGTCAGGTCATAGCCTCCCTCCAGCACCGAGACCAGCCGCCCGCCGCAATGGCGGTCGGCGGTTTCCACCAGCCGGTCGGTGATCCAGGCGAAATCCGCGGTTTCCAGCAGCAATTCGGCCAGCGGGTCGGCCTTGTGGGCGTCGAAGCCGGCGGAGACGATCAGCAGCTCCGGCGCGAAGGCGTCGAGCGCGGGCAGGATCTGCTCCGCCCAGGCGGCGCGGAAGGCGGTGCCGTCCGAGCCGGGACGCAGCGGGGCATTGACGATGTTGTGCGCCACGCCGTGCTCCCAGGCGGCGCCGGTGCCGGGATAGCATGGCTCCTGATGGCTGGAGCCGTAGAACAGGTCGGCGTCGGCGGCGAATATCGCCTGGGTGCCGTTGCCGTGATGCACGTCGAAATCCACCACCGCGACGCGCCGCACGCCCCAGGCGGCGCGCGCGTGCAGTGCCGCGATGGCGGCGTTGTTGAACAGGCAGAATCCCATCGCCCGCGCCGGTTCGGCGTGGTGGCCCGGCGGGCGGACGGCGACGAAGGCGGCGCGAGCGTCGTTCTGCATCACCAGATCCACCCCGGCGATGGCGCCGCCGGCGGCACGCATCGCCGCCTCGGCGCTGCCCGCGCTCATCGCCGTGTCGCCATCGAGCTGCACCAGCTCGCCGGGTTCCGGCCGGATCGCCAGGATGGCATCGACATACGCCAGCGGATGCACCAGGGCGATCTGCTCGACGGTGGCGAGCGGTGCGGCCTCGCGCAGCAGGGTGAAGAAAGCCTCGTCCTCCAGCGCCGCCAGCACGGCGCGCAGCCGGTCCGGGCGTTCGGGATGCCATTCGCCCATGTCGTGACCGAGGCAGGCGGGATGGGTGATCAGCGCGGTCGGCACGCTAGGCCTCCGTTCCGGCGGGGTCCTCGGCACGGCGGCGGATGACGAAGCTGAACACGCCGCCCTCCTCGCTGAAGGCCAGCAGGGCGTGGCCGGTCTCGCGGCAGAATGCCTGGAAATCCGCGACCGCCGCGCGGTCGGTGGCCAGCACGCGCAACCGCTCCCCCGGCGCCATGCCGCGCAGCGCACGGTTGGCGCGCAGCACCGGCAACGGGCAGCTCATGCCCTTCACGTCCAGCAGGGTCTCGCTCATCGGCGCATCCTGCTAGCCGGCGGCGTCTTGAGCAAGCGGCGGCGGAAGGTCATTCTGCCGCCATGACCCATCACCGCATCGGCATCGACCTCGGCGGTACCAAGATCGAGATCGCCGCCCTCGACCAAGCCGGCGCGCTGGTGCTGTGCCGGCGCATCGCCACCCCGCTTGGCTATCCGGCGGCGCTGGAGGCGATCGCCGGGCTGGTGCGCGACGCGGAGACGGAACTGGGCACACGCGCCAGCGTCGGCATCGGCATCCCCGGCGTGATCAGCCCGGCGACCGGGCTGGTGAAGAACGCCAATTCCAACGCTTTGAATGGACACAAGTTCGACGCCGACATCTCGGCGCGGCTCGGGCGCGAGGTGCGGGTGGAGAACGACGCCAACTGCTTCGCCCTGTCCGAGGCGACGGACGGCGCCGGGGCGGGATATCGGGTGGTGTTCGGCGTCATCCTGGGCACCGGCTGCGGCGGCGGCATCGTGCTGGACGGGCGCGTGCATCAGGGGCCGCACCGCATCGCCGCGGAATGGGGCCACACCCCCCTGCCCTGGCCGCATCTCGATGAAGTGCCGGGCATCCTGTGCTGGTGCGGCCGGCATGGCTGCCTGGAGACGACGATCTCCGGCCCTGGGTTGGCACGCGATTGCGACGGCCCCGGAGCGAGCGACGCGTCCGCCATTCCGGCCCGCGCCGCCGCCGGCGAACGCCGCGCGCAGGAGGCGCTGGCACGTCATGCCGACCGGATGGCGCGCGGTCTGGCTGTCATCATCGATATACTGGACCCCGACGCGATCGTGCTCGGCGGGGGCTTGTCCAACATGGCGCATCTCTACACCGACATTCCGCCGCTGCTGTCGCGCTACGTGTTCACCGATGTCTGCAACACGCCGATCTTGCGGGCACGGCACGGCGATTCCTCCGGCGTGCGCGGCGCCGCCTGGCTCTGGCCGGCCGAGGGGTGAATGGCAAACCTCTGCCGCGATTGCGGGATCAGCCCGGGCGATGACGTCCCGCGCTGCCCGGGCTGCGGCGGAATGCGCATCGTGCGCCACCCGGAGCTGTTCCGGCTGTGCATCGCGCATGTCGATTGCGATGCGTTCTATGCCAGCGTGGAGAAGCGCGACCGGCCGGAACTGGCCTCGCGCCCGGTGATCGTCGGCGGCGGCGGCGCCCGCGGGGTGGTCGCCACCGCCTGCTACATCGCCCGCATTTATGGCGTGCGCAGCGCCATGCCGATGTTCAAGGCACTGCGCGCCTGTCCGGACGCGGTGGTGATCGCGCCGGATTTCGCCAAATACACCGAGGCGGCCCGGCGCATCCGGGCGCTGATGGGCGCGCTGACGCCGCTGGTGCAGCCGCTGTCGATCGACGAGGCGGTGCTGGACCTGTCCGGCACCGAGGCGCTGCACGGCGCGCCGCCGGCTTCGGTGCTGGCGCGATTCGCGCTGGCGGTCGAGCGCGAGATCGGCGTGTCGGTATCGATCGGCCTCGCCCCGAACCGGCTGCTGGCGAAGATCGCCGCCGGACGGGACAAGCCGCGCGGCTTCGCGGTGATCGGCGCGGCGGAGGCGCGCGCCCTGCTCGCCCCGGAGCCGGTGCGGCTGCTGCCCGGCATCGGCCCGGCGATGGCGCGCAAGCTGGAGGCGCGCGGGATCACAAGGCTCGGGCATTTGCAGGCGCTGGACGCCAAAACCGCGTTCCGGCTGCTGGGCGAGGACGGCCCGGCGCTGGCGGCGCGGGCACGCGGCGAGGACAACCGCCGAGTCGATCCGGTGCGCGAGACCAAGTCGATCAGCGCCGAGACCACCTTCCCCACCGATCTGGCCGACGCGGAGGAGCTGGAGCGGCATCTGTGGCGCATGTGCGAAAAGCTGGCGCGGCGGCTGCGCGAGCAGGATTTCGCCGCCGGCGGGGTAGTGCTGAAGCTGAAGACCGCCGATTTCGCCTCCCGCACCCGCGCGGTGCGCCTGCCCGATGCCACCGGCCTGCCGGACCGGCTGTTCGAGGCGGCGCGCACCCTGCTGGCCCGCGAGACCGACGGCACCGCGTTCCGCCTGATCGGCATCGGGGCCAGTCCGCTGGTGGCGCGCGCCGGCGCCGACCAGGGCGATCTGGCCGACACCGCCACGCCCAGGCTGGCGGCGGCGCAGAACGCGATCGATGCGCTGCGGGCGAGGTTCGGCAACGCGGTGATCGGCAAGGGGCGGTCGTTGCGGTAGGGGGCCGGGCGGCTGGCTGGGGCGGGAGGGATCGAACCTCCGTATGGCGGAATCAAAATCCGCTGCCTTACCGCTTGGCTACGCCCCAACACGCCGCCTTGGTGATAGGTCGGGCGGCGCGGCAGGTAAAGGCCCGGCTTCTGGGCGCGCCGCCGCGCTACCGCGCATGGCTGCCGGCATCACCGAAGCATGGGCCCTCTAGACACAAACCTGCCGTGATCGCCAAGCTCACGTCGCACAGAGGAGATTCCCCGATGACGATCATCGATTCGCAGGTCCATTGCTATGAGGCGAACACGGCGAAGCGACCGTGGCACAATGTGCCGAACTGGCCCGATCATGCCACGGGTGACGAGATGGTGGCGGCGATGGACAAGGTCGGCGTCGACGGCGCGATCTTCATCTCCTCCTTTTCCATGTACCGCTACGACGCCAGCTATGCGGTGGACGTGCAACGGGCCCATCCCGGCCGGTTCGCCATCGTCAAGCCGGTCGACCCGGACGATCCGGCGGTGGCCGATGTCGTCGCTGACTGGAAGAAGACACCGGGCGCGGTCGGGGTCCGCATCATGCTGCCGAAAGAGGCAGGGCGCGAGCCGAACGACCCGGGCCTGGACCGGATCCTGCGAGCGGCCGTTCGTTACGATTTTCCGATCAACATCCTGTGCTGGGACAACCTGGACGCGGGCACCGCGCTCATCGACCGCCATCCCGACACGCGATTCATCATCGACCATCTGGGCATCCTCCAGCCGCGCGTGCCACCCGCGCCGCCGCGGCCCTGGGCCGACCTCCCGAAGGTGCTGGAACTCGCCAAGCGCCCGAACGCGGTGATCAAGGTCAGCGGCGCCTGCACGCTGTCGCGGGAGCCGTATCCTTTCCCGGACATTTGGGACCCGCTTGCCCGCGTGTTCGATGCCTGGGGTTTCGATCGCTGCTTGTGGGGCACGGACTGGACGCGCGCGTTTGCTGTCGTCAACTACGAGCAGGCCGTTAAGCCATTTCTCAACACTGACCGCCTGAGCGACACCGAGCGGGCAATGCTCATGGGCGGCGCCTGCGCCAAGGCTTATGGCTGGTCGCCGCGGAAAGCTTAGCAAGCCCATGTGAGTCCATCGGGGGGACGAGGCAGCATCCGCGACTATCGCTATTGCTCGCGGCCCCCCGACAATCGGGCTTATGATGGTAGGAGTGGACATTGGGGTAGGGCGGATAAGCGCAGCGCCATCCGCCGTCGTAAGGCTTCCCTGTGGCAACCGTGTTTGATCCCACGATTGGAACATGAGCGCGACTGCTCTGCCCGAGCGGAGCAATCGCCGTTGAGCAATCGTTGTGGCGGATGGCGCAAGTGCTTATCCGCCCTTGTAATAGCGGATTCCGCTATCTTTGAGCTGTTCCGAGAGGGGCGCCCTGCCTTGGTTGGCTGAGTAGATTCCGGGCCTGCCTCGCGGCATTCGCGAAAGCCTACCATGAGGCACTTGGTCAGATGCGGGCAACGCCGAGCCTTCGCTGCTCCGCCAATGTATCTGCGTATCTGCGCAGCCTGAACACAACCAAATCAGAGGATAAGACCATGACGATGATCCGCAGTCTGCTGGCCGCCTCAGTCCTTGCCACTTCGATCGGAGCCGCACAGGCGCAGACGCCACCTGCTGCCCCCGCGGCCCCGATGGCTCCTATGCCCGCCGGCATGCCCATGGGCACAGCGGGCGGACATGGAATGGGCGGCGGCGACATGGGCAAAATGATGGAAGGCATGATGCCCATGATGCCCATGATGGGCATGATGGGCATGATGCGCATCATGATGGCGCCAGAACACGTCGAAGGCCACATCGCTTTTCTGAGGACCGAGATCCAGATCACCGATGCGCAGCTTCCGCAATGGAATGCGTTTGCCGACGTGCTGCGCAAGAACGCCAAGGTGATGTCCGAGGCGCGCGGAAAGATGATGCCGGCGGCAACGGCGATGTCTGCCCCGGACCGGATGGATCAGGAAGTGAAGAAGCTGACGGAGCAGCTAGAGGCCAACAAGGCGACGTCTGCTGCGACAAGGGCCCTGTACACGGCCTTGACCGACGTCCAGAAGAAGACCGCGGACGAGTTGCTCGTGCCGGCCATGGGCCGGATGTGACGATGGACAGCATAACATAGGAACAGTTCGGGAGACGCCAGAATACCCGACACCTCTGAACACACGAGGTGACGCACACCCAGCGGATTGGCTCTCTGCGGCTTCCTGGTGGTGGCCGGCTTCTTTCTGCTGACGCAGCATACGGCGCACGTTTTGGGCGTGCTGCCGTACCTGATCATCCTCGCCTGCACACTCTGAATTGGTTTCCGAAAATCGGACAGGTGACTAAGAGAGAGTCGCGTCCCTAGAACGGCCGGCAGGCCGGGGATGAGAGAGGGCGAATATCCCTTCAGATACATGAGGATATAATGATGAACGGAACGATGAACGGCGGCTCGCTGATGTGGAGCATGGGATCGGGCGGGCTGCTGACCCTTGTGCTTGTCGTTCTCGGCGTCGCCGCGCTGGCCATATACCTGTCCTTCAACAAGCGGCAATAACGGACGAAAGGAAGAAAGCATGTCGTACTATCTCGGGAAAACCCTTCCCATCGCTTTCGACGAGGCCGTAGCCCGCACGATGGAGGCTCTGAAAAAGGAGGGTTTCGGCGTCCTCACCGAGATCGACGTCAAGGAGACGTTGAAGAAGAAGATCGGGGTCGACTTCCCAAACTACAGGATCCTCGGAGCCTGCAATCCGGCGCTGGCCTACGA
>PKWQ01000194.1 GCA_003133265.1 Acetobacteraceae bacterium | reverse complement strand
CACCCAGATTGTCGCGCGATACGCGACTACTTATCGGTCGCGGTACCCATACATGGTCTTCCTCCACGTCTGTCAGGAGGCGGAAACGATGTAGGTTTCAGGGGCAACTTCGAACTTGGACCGGCACTGATCCGAGCAGAAGTAGTAGACCGTGCCGCGGTGGGCGCATGTCTTGGCGGTCGCCCGTTCGATCGTCATGCCACAGACCGGATCGCGCACTTGCGCCGGCCCGACGGGAGGGACGCTTCCGCCAAGCGCCGTCTGGCGATTGTCGCCAGAGCGATGATGGTGCCCGTGACCCATGACATGCGAACCGCAGCCGCCTCGCATCATGAGGAAGAACAGGGCGCCGACGATCAGGAAGTAGACCCAGGGTTGCATGCGTCTTGCTCCTTTATTCCAGGGGGTGACCCGGGCCGGCGCGGTCCAGGTGAACGAATAGGCCAGCCATACGGCGCTCGCTGTCCTAAGGCTGCCCGAGCCGCGGGCGGTCAGACGGCGAGCCGAGATGAGGAAAGAACCCAGGCACCCGTTTCATGTAATCTCGGTAGGCGTCGCCGAACGCGGCCAGCGACTCACGCTCCTCGATCTTGGCGAGCCGCCAATACATAAAAACCAGGACGGGAAACATCGCCACGGTCAGGATCGTCGGCCACTGCACCAAAAACCCGAGCATGACCAGGACAAAGCCGTCGTACTGCGGATGGCGCACACGTGCGTAGATGCCGGTGTCAGCCAGTCGTTTCTCGCGCTGGGCCTGGTAGAGCGCTTGCCAGCCGACCGAGATCAGCAGGAAGCCGCCACCGATGAAGGCGAAGCTCAGGAGATGGAACGGACCGAAATGCGGATTGGCCTTCCAGCCGAACATCATCTCGAGCAGATGGCCGGCGTCGTGGGAGAACCAGTCAACGTCCGGAAACCGGCTCTGCAACCAGCCGGACAGCAGGTAGATCGTCAGCGGGAAGCCGTACATTTCGGTGAACAACGCCACGAGGAAGGCGCTGAACGCACCGAACGAACGCCAGTCGCGCTTGGTCTGAGGTCGGCCGAAGCTGTATGCGAAGAAGATAAAGAGGGCGGAATTGATGATCACGAGGGACCACAATCCATATGACGAAAAATCGTGGGTCATGGACGGTCTTCCCCTTCGCCGCGGTCAGCGCGATGCGGTCCCGCATCGCGACCCGTATCCTGTCCGCCGCTTCCATGCCCGCCGTGCCCGCGATGCATGAAGAGATGCATGAGCGGGCAGGCCAGCAGCAACAGCCAGGGTAGAAAGGGGACCGCCAGCACGAGGTGTGCGCGATGCTCGGTGATCAGAAAATACGCAGCGATCGCCGAGAATCCGAGAAAAGCGAGCCCGGTCCGCGTTCGCCACCACGGCGGCGCGTCATGTTCGTGCATCGGATCGTTTTCCATCTCAGTGCTGCGCATAGACTCGGTCCCCGGTTGGCGTGCCGAACAGCACGACGGTGTATGGCTCCCCTGTTTGGTCCATGCCGGGTGCCGACTGCGGCATGCCGGGCATGGCCAGGCCCTTGGCCGAAGGCTGTTCGGCGATCAGCCGCCTGATATCTGCGGCTGGAACATGCCCCTCCACGACATAGCCCCTGACCACCGCGGTGTGGCACGACTGCAACGCGTCGGGCACACTGCGCGCCAGTTTGACCGCGGCCATGTCAGCAGTGTCACGAACGGAGACGCTGAAGCCCGCGTCCCGCATGTGGCGAATCCAGTTGCCGCAGCAGCCGCAATTCGGATCTTTCCAGACGACGACTGACGGCAGAGTTTCGGCGCGTGCCCGGCCAGGCGCCACGTTCACGAGTGGCAAAGCCACTCCGGCGAGCGCCAGGCGGAGCGCGCTCCGCCTGGTTGTCATCAGTAGGCTCATCACCGCTCTCCCATGCCCATCGCCCGCATGCCCATCGGGTGCTCGGCCATAAGTTCGTCGGCCACCTTCTTCTGATCGTCCGAGAGCACCGCATAGAGTGGCTTTGCAGCTGCCAGCATCGCCTTCATGGCGTCCAGGCGGGCCGACATCATTTGCACCATGGCCTCCATCCGGGCCGGACCGGTGGCCGGCATCCCCGCTTGCATCATCGCGCCCATTGCCATCCGCATGCCCTTGGCGCTGCCACGAAATACGTCGGCAAAGGCGTTCCACCGCGGCAGCTGCGCGTCGGTGATGCCGAGCTCGGCTTTGTAGAAGGCAATCCTCCCCTCGATATGGTCGAACGGCATCATCCCCATGCCGTCGTCATGTTGCATCATTCCGTCGTGCCTCATGCGCATCATTTGGCTCATGCCGCCGCCCATCATCGTGGACGGCCCGCCGGGCGCGGCGGCAGGCGGAGGAGCCGGCGGCGGTGTTTGACCATTGGGGTGATGCGATGTGTGGTCCTGGTCTGGCGCCGAAGCCACCTGGGCCAGGCTTGGCGCGGCGAGGCCGACCGAGGCCGCCAGCGCGAACGCGAGGAGCGTCGTGGTGCGTGAGAGTGTCATGGCTTTTTCTTCCTCTGGAGGTGTGATCGAAACGGAGAGAGGCCGGTGCCGCTTCGGCCGTCATGGAGGCGCGGCACCGGCCCCGCGCTCAGCGCTTATTGGGCTGGTAGTTGCGCGCGGCCGGGTGGGCCACCTCGGGCAGTTTCAGGATGGCGCGGATGACATCCATGCGCAGCATGGCCGCGTGCCCCTCGCCGGCCTTGCAGGCTGCCGTGGCTTGGCGGAACTGGCGGCTCATGTAGGCGTACTCGATCCCGCTATGGGCGTGTCCTTCGCGGCCCTGGACGCGCGCCGCCGATGGTTTTGCCGGCGGGAAGACGTCGGACCAGGTCTTCTGGAGATCGACGAGTTGCTGCTGGCAGGTCGTGGGTGGAGCGGCCGGCCCAGAAGTCTGGGCACTCGCGCCGGCGGCGGCGAGCGTAAGCGCGGTGGCGAGGCCGATTACGAACGTTTTCATGGTGTGCATAGCCAAATTCGAGTTGGGACGAACGACGTGTCGAGTTGTCCGAATCTGACCGGATGGACACGAAGCGGCTGCACGGCATGTGTGTCTGTGTTGCAGCCCTATCCATGGCTCGGCGCAATCCAACGGAGCCACAGCATCGGACGGGCGCAGGCACGCAGGCCGCCAGCGCTCCGGTCTGAGGGCATCAGCGCCGGCCGGTCACGAACGCCAGCCGCGCCTGAGCCTGGGACCGGTCAGCCGACGCGTTGCGGCGGTCGCAATGCAGGGCCGATGGCGAGCCCGTCAGGGCTCCCGGCAGGGGCGGCGATATAGGACACCACGATCGCCGGAGCCAGCGAGGCGATTCGTGGGTTCGCCGGCAGCCAAGCCGCCCCCATCGCACAGCTGACGGAACAGCAGGCAAGACCGTGCGTTTGCGTGTCGCACGGGTCCGTGGAGGGGGCGTTTGCCGGCCCGCCCGCCGGCGCCGCGACGGCATACATCCTCACGACGTGGGTGTGGGTGGCGTGGGATTGCAGGCGATCGGCACCCCCGAGGGAAAGCTGCGCGGCGGACAGCGTCAGGACGACCAGGGCGAGCCCTGCCACGGCCAACCTGAGTATGCGCCGCATACGACCAGGCATTGCGCCTACCTCGTCATCCGTCCGATTGTAGCGATCAGTTCTTCGACCTTGTGCCTTTGCTCAATCACGTCGCCAGAGGCGAGCGCGCCCGCGACGCAGTGTGACACGTGATCGCGGAGGATCTGCTCTTCTACTTTATGGAGCGCCGCTCGGACGGCATTGATCTGGGTCAAGACATCCACGCAATAGCGATCCTCATCCACCATTCGCAGCAAGCCGCCGACCTGTCCTTCGATCCGCTTGAGTCGCGAGATGACAGCGGCTCTTGTCGCGTCGTGCATTGTTCGCGTGCCCTTGATACCGTACCCCTGTGGGGTATATAGGACAAATCCGATCCGCTGTCACCTAGCCCGAGCACCGGAGTGATGGTCATCGAGGAGTAGCGCCGTGGCAAACACCGACACCCACCAGACGCACGATCATCACGGCCACGCCCACGGCGCACATCCCCTAACGGGGTCCGCCCACCCGGGAGCAGCTTCAGCCGGGACGGATCTTGCGACCGATCCTGTCTGCGGCATGACTGTCGATCCGGCGACATCGAAACACCGCCACACGCATGCCGGCGCGTTGTTCCATTTCTGCTCGGCACGCTGCCAGGAAAAGTTCATCGCCGATCCCGCGCGTTATCTGACGCCATCGGCCGCGGACGCTGAGCCAGCGCCATCGAAGGGGGTTATTTACACCTGCCCGATGCATCCTGAGATCCGCCGGAACGGACCCGGAATCTGTCCAATCTGCGGCATGGCGTTGGAGCCCCTGACGATCAGCGCCGATGCGGGGCCGAACGTCGAACTCATCGATATGACGCGGCGCTTCTGGATCGGATTGGCGCTGACGCTGCCCGTTGTCGTGCTGGAGATGGGTGGCCACCTGCCCTGGCTCCATCTGCATGATCATATCCCGGCCACTATCGCCACCTGGCTGCAATGTGCCTTGGCAACTCCCGTGGTGCTCTGGGCGGGATGGCCCTTCTTTGTTCGTGCCTGGGCATCGGTGGTGAACCGAAGCCTCAACATGTTCAGCCTGATCGCACTCGGCACCGGGGCTGCGTACCTCTACAGCCTCGTCGCAACCTTTGCGCCCTCCGTGTTTCCAGCCGGGTTCCGAACTATGGACGGCACAGTGGCCGTATATTTCGAGGCAGCGGCGGTGATCACCGTCCTGGTGCTGCTCGGGCAAGTGCTGGAGTTGCGCGCCCGCGAACAAACCGGTGGCGCCATTCGCGCCCTGCTCAATCTGGCCCCCAAAACGGCACGGCGTCTGACGGCCACCGGCGAGGATCAGGAGATCCCGTTGGAGCAGGTGCAGGTTGGCGACCGGCTTCGTGTGCGACCAGGTGACGGCGTGCCGGTCGATGGCGTGGTCCTGGAAGGCCGCAGCAGTATCGATGAATCCATGATCACCGGCGAGGCCATGCCGGTGCTGAAGGAACCTGGCGACAAACTCATCGGCGGCACCATCAACGGCACTGGCGCAGTGATGATGCAGGCCGACAAGATCGGCGCCGACACGGTGCTCGCGCGCATCATCGCCATGGTCGCGGAGGCGCAGCGCAGCCGCGCACCGATCCAGCGCATGGCCGATACCGTGTCGGGTTACTTTGTCCCGGCCGTGATTGCCGCGGCAGTGCTGGCCTTCATCGGCTGGGCCGTCTGGGGTCCCGCCCCTGCGCTCGCCTATGCGCTGATCGCGGCGGTCTCCGTGCTCATCATCGCCTGCCCGTGTGCCCTTGGCTTGGCCACGCCAATGTCGATCATGGTCGGCGTAGGCAAGGGCGCGATCGGCGGCGTGCTGATCAAATCCGCTGAAGCGCTGGAGCGCATGGAGAAGGTCGACACTCTGGTGGTGGACAAGACCGGCACGCTCACCGAAGGCAAGCCGCGCGTGGTCGCTGTGATCCCGACGGAAGGTCGGTCCGAGGCCGATGTTCTATCGCTTGCCGCCAGTCTTGAGCGTTCGAGCGAGCATCCGCTCGCCGCGGCGATCGTTGCCGCCGCGCGCGATCGGTCCTTGTCACTTGTGGACCCGGCGGAGTTCGCTTCGGTGACTGGCAAGGGCGTGACCGGAAAGGTGGCGGGCCATGCCGTTGCACTCGGCAACACCAGACACATGGATGAGCTCGGAGTTTCCTTCGGTGATCTAGCTGCGCAGGCTGACGACCTGCGCAAGGATGGAGCGACGGCACTCTTTCTGGCCATCGATGGGAAACCCGGCGCGGTGATCGCCGTCGCCGATCCGATCAAGGCAACAACCGCCGCCGCGCTCGACAGCCTGCGGGCCGATGGTGTCCGCATCGTCATGCTCACGGGTGACAACAAGACGACAGCGACAGCGGTCGCCAGCAAGCTGGGCATCACGGATGTCGAGGCCGAGGTGCTGCCGGCTGACAAGAACCGCATCGTCAAACAGTTGCGCAGCGAGGGCCGTGTGGTCGCCATGGCCGGGGACGGTGTCAATGATGCCCCTGCCCTCGCCGAGGCGGATGTAGGGATTGCCATGGGCACCGGGACGGACGTCGCGATGCAGAGCGCCGGTGTCACCTTGGTCAAAGGCGACCTGGCCGGCATCGCCCGCGCCCGTGCACTCAGCCGGGCGACCATGCGCAACATC
>PKWQ01000388.1 GCA_003133265.1 Acetobacteraceae bacterium | reverse complement strand
CGATCCGGCCAAGCTGGCCGCCATGGGGATGACGCTGGAAGACGTCCGGCTGATGCTGGTCAACGCCACGGTGAACCAGCCCAAGGGCACCATCGACGGGGCAAAGACGTCGTATGCGATCTATGACAACGACCAACTGACCAAGGCCGAGGAATACAACAACGTCGTGCTCGCCTACCGCAACGGCGCCGCGGTGCGTGTGCGCGACATCGGCCAGGCGATCGATGCGCCGGAGAACCGGCTGGTTGCCGGCTGGCAGAACGGCCAGCGCGGCATCATCCTGATGATCTTCAAGCAGCCGGGCGCCAACGTGATCGAGACGGTGGAACGCATCAAGGCCGCCCTGCCGCGGTTGGAAGCCTCCATCCCGCCGTCCATTCACACCAGCATCGTGATGGATCGCACGCAGACCATCCGCGCCTCGGTGGCGGACGTGCAGTTCACCCTGGTGCTGTCCATCGCGCTGGTCGTGATGGTGATCTTCCTGTTCCTGCGCAATGTCTGGGCAACGATCATCCCGTCGCTGACGGTGCCGGTGGCGCTGATCTGCACCTTCGCGGTGATGTATCTGCTCGGCTACAGCCTGGACAACCTTTCGCTGATGGCGCTGACCATCTCCGTCGGCTTCGTTGTCGACGACGCGATCGTCATGCTGGAGAATATTTTCCGCCATATCGAGGACGGGATGAAACCGATGGAAGCAGCGCTGAAAGGCGCGGGCGAGATCGGCTTCACCATCGTCTCGATCAGTTGCTCATTGATCGCGGTGTTCATCCCGCTGCTGCTGATGAGCGGCATCGTCGGACGCCTGTTCCGCGAGTTCGCCATGACCGTGACCATCGCGGTGGTGGTCTCGGCCATCGTATCGCTGACGTTGACGCCGATGATGTGCTCCCGCTTCCTGGTGCATGACCACAGCCGGCATGGCCGGATCTACCGCGGCATCGAGGCGATGTTCGAGGGATTGCTGAACTTCTATCGCCGCACGCTGGATGTGGTGCTGCGCCATCAATTCATCACGCTGATGGTGTTTTTCGCCACGATGGGGCTGACGGTCTATCTCTATATCGTCATTCCCAAGGGGTTCTTCCCGCCGCAGGACACCGGCGTGGTCATCGGTATCTCCGTGGCGGCGGAGGATGTCTCGTTCAAGGAGATCTCGCGCATCCAGCAGGAGCTGGGCGATGTGATCGCGGCCGATCCCGATGTCGCTGCCTATGTCTCGACCGTGGGCGCCGGCCTCGGCGGGCAGACCGGCAACAACGGGCGGTTCTTCGTCAGCCTGAAGCCGTGGGACCAGCGCACCGGCGGCACGGCGCAGGATTTCATCACCCGACTGCGCCCGAAGACCACGAAGATCGAAGGTGGCGCCCTGTATCTGCAGGCCGCACAGGACATCAGGGTCGGCGGACGTCTGGCGCGCACGGAGTACCAATACACGCTGCAGGATGCCGACCTGCGTGACCTCTATACCTGGGCGCCGAAGGTGCTGGAGCGACTAAGAACGCTGCCGCAGCTGCGCGATGTGGCGACCGACCAGCAGATGGCGGGCACCACCGCAACCCTGGCCATCGACCGCGATCAGGCCGCGCGCTTCGGCATCGGGCCGGCACAGATCGACGCCATCCTGTACGACGCCTTCGGACAGAACCAGATCACCCAGTATTTCTCCCAGGTGAATTCCTACCACCTGATTCTGGAGGTTCTGCCGGACCAGCTCGGCAATCTGCAAACGCTCGACAAGCTCTATGTGAAATCGGCCGCCGGTCAGGTCGTACCGCTGTCGACCTTCGTGAAGCTGGATAGCGTGCCGGTGCAGCCGCTCTCGGTCAGCCATCAGAGCCAGTTCCCGGCGGTGACCATCTCCTTCAACCTCGCGCCGGGCGTGGCGCTGGGCAACGCGGTGGACGCGATCAACGCGGCGATGGCGGCGATGCGTGTGCCCGACACGATCCAAGGCACGTTCCAGGGGACGGCGGCGGCATTCCAGGCGTCCCTGAGCAGCCAGCCCTACCTGATCGCCGCCGCGCTGATTACCGTCTACATCATCCTCGGCATCCTGTACGAGAGCTACATCCTGCCGCTGACCATCCTCTCCACCCTGCCCTCGGCCGGCGTCGGCGCGCTGCTGATCCTGCTGCTGGCCGGCTTCGACCTGTCGGTGATCGCGCTGATCGGCGTGATCCTGCTGATCGGCATCGTGAAGAAGAACGGCATCATGATGGTCGACTTCGCCATCACCGCCGAGCGCGTCGGCGGGCTGTTGCCGCAGGAGGCCATCCGGCAAGCCTGTCTGCTGCGCTTCCGCCCGATCCTGATGACCACGATGGCGGCGATGCTGTCGGGCTTGCCGCTGATGCTGGGCCACGGCGCCGGATCCGAACTGCGCCGGCCGCTCGGCTTCGCCATGGTGGGCGGGCTGGCACTGAGCCAGGTGCTGACGCTCTACACCACGCCGGTGGTCTATCTGTATCTGGACCGGTTGCAGCACCGCCTGTCGCGCAAGCGGCGCAAGCTGCCGGTGCTGGCGACCAAGCTGGGGTCGGCCGCCGACTAACAGGTTGCGGCCCCGAATCTTGTCCTCTCGCTCCGTCTCCCGCACACTGCGGCCAGGGAACAAGGGAGGACAGCATGGACATCAGTCTCGCGGGCCGCAGCGCCATCATCACCGGCGGCAGTAAAGGGCTTGGTCTGGCGATGGCCACCCAGTTCGCCGCCAGCGGCGCCGATGTCGCCATTCTCGCACGCAGCCCGGACGGGCTGGAGGAAGCCAAGGCCGCCATCTCCGCCACCGCCAAGGGCCGCGTTGCCGGCTTTCAGTGCGACGTGTCCAAGGCCGACGACGTCCGGCGCGGCTATGAGGCGACGATGGGCGCGTTCGGCAAGGTGGACATCATGGTCAACAATGCCGGCATCTCCCGCGCCATGGCGTTCGAGCAGATCACCGACGAGGTCTGGCAGGACGATCTGGACCTGAAACTGTTCGCCGCCATCCGTTTCGCCCGGTTGGTGATGCCGCAGATGAAGGAGCGGCGCTGGGGCCGGATCATCAACGTGCTGAATATCGGTGCCAAGGCGCCGCGCGCCGGCGGCGCGCCGACCGCCGTCTCCCGCGCCGCCGGCATGGCATTGACCAAGGTGCTGTCCGGCGACGGCGCGCCGCACAACGTGCTGGTGAACGCGATGCTGGTCGGGCAGATCGTCAGCGACCAGTGGGTGCGCCGGCACAAGGCCATGCTGGCGCAGGGCGCGAACGAGAGCTTCGAGGACTACGCCGCCAAGCTCGGCGCCAACATCCCGATGAAGCGGCTGGGTAAAGCCGAGGAATTCGCGGCACTGGCCTGCTTCCTGTGCTCGGAACAGGGCGGCTACATCACCGGCACCGCGATCAATGTCGATGGCGGGGCTTCCCCCGTGGTGTGACCGCGCCGGGCGGAGGTCCGCTGTCGCCGGCGCGCGCTACCAGATCATCCGCGCCGGTTGCTTGTCCTTGCGCCGCGGCTTCGGCTTGGTCGTCGAAATCCACTCGGTGACCGGCATGAAGCGCGGGGCGAGAAAGCGGTAGCTGCGCGCCAGCAGGGCGAACAGCCCGTCGTCGATCGTTCCGTCCGCCCGGTCCCAGGCGGACAGGATAGGTTCCCAGGCGCGCTGGGCGCGATACAGCCAGTCTCGGTTCGAGCGGATGAAGGCACGCTGGCTGTCGGCATTGCGCAGTGCCGCCAGCACTTCGCCGGTCTGGGCATCCAGCTCGTCGAACCGCACGGAGATCTGCCGTAGCGCCACCCCGGACAGACGCTGCACCTGGGTCAGGGTCTCCATGTGCGAGGAGTCGCCGCGGAACGCCCGGGTCAGCCGCTCCAGCTTCTCCACCATCATCTTCACCCGCCGCAGCAGCCGGTGACGCAGCGCCTCGATAAAGGCAAGCTCGTAGGCCAGGTCCTCGATCAGCGCGACCACCTGCTCCGCATCCTCCAGACCCAGCATCTCCGCCGCGCGGGCGAGCGCGTCATGCACCTGCTGGCGCAACGCCGGATCGTCGGCGACCCGCGCCAGCGTCTCCGCATCCAGGTTCGGGGTCTCCGCGCCGGCGCCGGCGCCGAGCCAGCGCACCAGTTGCAGCCGCAGCCGCGCATCGGCGATCTGGCGGTGGATCTGATCGGGCTCCCAGCTGGCGTTGCCGGTCAGCACCTCCTGCGGCAAGGGATCGCCGATCCGCAGGCCGGTGACGTAATCGAGCGATTCGGCGATCAGGCCGAGCATCCGCCCGTCGTCCGAGGCATCCTCGATACCGAATTCGTGTTGCAATGACCGCAGCGGGATCGCCGCGATCCGTTCCCCGAGCAGCACCACCATCACCGGGGTGCCGTCGGTTTCCGAGCGGCGGAACATCGGCTCCCCCATGATCCCGAACAGCCGATGCTGCAGGACGCAGCGATCCATCGCGGGCGGCTCCGCCGGAGATGGGTCGGCAATGGGCGGGTGGTCCATGGCGGCAACGCGTGCAATTGTTCGCCCCGATCACGCCACGCAGTGATGAACGGATCGCTAACCGCAGATCGAGTCTCAACGCGTCTTCACTTGCGGGCGGCGCGGTTCCGGTCCATTTCGGCGCCATGACCCAGGATGCCCCAGCCCCCAGCCGGCCACCGCCCAGCCGGATCGAGGCCGAGATACTGCGCCAGCTCGCCGCCGCCGCGCCGGGCCGCTCGGTCGACCCGACCGAGATCGCGCGCGCGCTCGACCCCGAGTGGCAGAAACTGACCTCGGCGGTGCGCCGCGCGGCGGTGCGGCTCGCCGAGGCGGGCCAGATCGACATCCTGCGCAAGGGCCGCAGGGTCGAGCCCGCCGGAGTGAAGGGCGTGATCCGGCTGCGGCTGCCCGCCTCGATATAACCCCACTGGCCAGAAAGACGCACAGCACATGCGCGGTTTAGCCTCGTTCCTCGCCGACGCCTGGCGGCTGATCCGGCCGTACTACAATTCCGAGGAAAAATGGTCGGCGCGCGGCCTGCTGCTCGCCATCGTCGCCATGCGGCTGTCGCTGGTCGGCATGAGCGTGGTGCTGAGTTTTTGGGGGCGCGAGTTCTTCAACTCGTTGCAACAAAAGGACTGGGACGCCTTCATCGGCCTGCTGTTCACCTACCGCCAGACCGACAGCGGCTGGATGCCGGGTTTCTGCGAGGTCGCGGCGATCTACATCCTGATCGCGATCTACGTCACCTACCTGACGCAGTGGCTGCAAATCCGCTGGCGGCGCTGGCTGACCGGGCGGTTCCTGGACGAGTGGCTGGCCGATCGCGCCTATTACCGAATCGGCCTGACCGCCGACCGCGCCGGCATCGGCACCGACAACCCGGACCAGCGCATCGCCGAGGATCTGCGCGATCTGTCCGACGGCGCGCTGACCTACGGGCTGGGCCTGATGTCGACCGTGGTCACGCTGATCAGCTTCGTCGGCATCCTGTGGGGCCTGTCCGGCCCGTTCACCCTGCTCGGCGTCAGCATCCCCGGCTACATGGTCTGGGTGGCGCTGNNTTCCGCCAGCAGCGGGTGGAGGCGGATTTCCGCTACGCGCTGGTGCGGCTGCGCGAGAATGTCGAGGGCGTGGCGCTGTATGGCGGTGAGAGCGAGGAGAAGCAGCATCTGATCACCCGCTTCGCCCAGGTGGTCGGCAACTGGCGCCTGATCATGACCTGGACCAAGCGGCTGAACGCGCTGACCACCGGCTACGAGCAGGTGGCCTCGGTGTTTCCCTATCTTGTGGCCGCGCCGCGCTATTTCTTCGGCACCATGCCGCTGGGCGGGCTGACGCAGACCGCCGGGGCGTTCGGCCATGTGCAGGGCTCATTGTCCTGGTTCGTCAATTCCTACAGCGCGCTGGCCGGCTGGCGCGCCACCGTCGAGCGTCTGGCGACGTTCTGGCGCGCGATCCAGACCGCGCGCGAGGGGGCCAGACAGGGATTGCGCCTGACCACCGCGCCCGACGGGGCGATGGCGCTGCGCGACGTGACGCTGGCGCTGCCGGACGGCACACGGCTGCTGGAGCACGCCGACCTGACGCTGACGCCGGGCGTCGCTGTGGTGATTTCCGGCCGCTCCGGCTCCGGCAAATCGACATTGTTCCGCGCCATCGCCGGCATCTGGCCATTCGGCTCCGGGCAGGTAGCTCGCCCGAGCGGGACCTGCCTGTTCCTGCCGCAACGGGCCTATCTGCCGCTGGGGACACTCAGCCACGCCATCGCCTATCCCGCCGGCCCCGATGCCTATCCGCGCGCCGAGATCATCACCGCGCTGGAGGCGGCGGGGCTGGCGCATCTGGTGGGACGGCTGGATTCGGACGAGAACTGGGCACAGAGCCTGTCCGGCGGCGAGCAGCAGCGGGTGGCGCTGGCCCGCGCATTGCTCGCCAAACCCGACTGGCTGTTCCTGGACGAGGCCACCGCGAGCCTGGACCCGGACGCCGAGACGGCTTTGTACGAGACGGTGCGGCGGTTGCTGCCCGGCACCACGATCGTCTCGATCTCGCACAACCCGGCGGTGGCGCGGTTCCACGCCAAGACGCTGGTGTTCCAGCGCGAGGACAACATGCCTGGGGCGTTGGTGGCGGGGGAGTAGATGGCGGCTATGTTGGGTAGCCGAAGTCGATCAATAGCCGTGTGCGGCAGATGCTTGGATCAGGCGGTTTTCGTTAGGCGCGGATCGTAGAGCCATTTCCGGATTTTGACCGCGATGATGGCTCTGCTGTCTGGATGCAGCGGATTGATCAGCACGTTGTACTCGTCCGGCACGATGACAGAGGGGACTCTCAGCAGCGCGGAAGCCACTGACCGTATCCAGGTCGTGCCGAACTGAATGCTGGCCCGACCTGATGGATCGGCATCCCATCCGACAGGGAGACTGCTGGGAGTCCCCGTCTGCGCCGCGCCCCAAACGGCATCTGGGATCGTAACACAAACGAGATAGCGATTGAGCGGCAAGCCACCGGCGTTCAGGTGAACCACCGTCTCCAAACAGGCCAGCGCCTGCGTCTCCGACGTGTAAACCAGGGCATCGCCTACCGCGTTCCACCGTCCGCCCGTGGCCTTCGCGCCAGCGCCCGAAAGATCATCGGCCTCATAGCTCTTGGTGTCGGTCGCGATCCGCCAGACGGTAACACTCAAGCGTATGCTCCGCTTTGGATCTTCGCGAGCGCGGCAGAAACCAGACCTTGGCCCTCCATAGTGTCCACGAGATCGGCCGGACGCGCGCCTCCGAAAGCAGGCAACGGTTCGGTCAGCCATCGCGCCATCCACGCCCGAGCGTCGAAGTTCGTCGGATCGCCGGAGTCCTGGATCATCGCCTCCAATTGACCCACGAGTTTCGCGAAGCCGACGATTCGCTCGCTCTCTTCGGGTGAGAGCGTTTCACCCTGCTTGGCCTTCTTGTTGACCGTGGCCGTGGACAAATTCAGCGCCTTGAAGCCGGCGCCCTGTCCGATCGGCAGCTCTGCGAATATGCGCTTAGCCTCGGAAGCCGGAATACCGCGTCTGATCATGTCGATCCGCTCCAGCGGACTGGCGCGATAGACGGTGATGTAGGAAAGCGCCGCTGCCTTATCTTTGCCCAACGCGACGACCGCGGGCTTATGCTCGACCACCGCCAGGACCGCGCCCTTCCGTTTTGCCGCCTTCAATTTCCCCGCGAGCGCGGCGACCTTGGCCGCCAGGACGCGCCCGGTCTTCGCCTTCGCCGCCGGGACGGATTTCGCCGGGCGTTTGGCCACAGCGGAAGCTCCGCGCTTGCTCGTCGCGACGGGCGACCCAGAAGCCGATGATCTCGGATAAGCCATATAGATTGCTCCTTTGAGCAAATTATGTGCTAGATTGAGCGATAGTTCCAGCGTCTTCGTCAAGCGTGCGTTCCAGGTAGAGTGCGACGTTTCGCCGCTGCCGCTTGATTGGCGACGGCGGCGGGGGAGTAGGGCTGGCGGATTGGGTATTGCCCCGTCCTGGCCAAGGAGCTTCGCGGCCGCGACAGTACCACCAGCATGCCGGCACCGACCGCGACGCACGTGGCGTCCGGGATATGCCAGGAGCAATGGACCGAGGACGATTGCTTAACGTGGAGGTTGTGCCAGTGTTCGGGCGGGCGCAGCGCTCACTGGAGCCGTAAGTCGATGCACTACGCCCAAAACACTATCCGGAGGCATCCCATTCCGCCATCAAGCATACTACGACATTGAATTTTATGCGCCAGCGCGTTGAACTAGTAGATCCATGTATCTAGTCTTGCTGTAAGAGTTTCTATCAGAAAATTCTTTCTTGACGCTTACGCGCCCTCCCAAAATATCGATTAGCTGTTGCATTACTTTATTAAATGCATGACCGGTTTCGGTATCTTTAATTCTATAGTCATTGTTCAAATATTCTATTAGATCGAATGTTTCTAGGAATTGACCCTCGAAATTGACAAGGGGATAAACTCGCCTAGCATTGACTGCAATTCCAGTAATAATAGACAAGCTCTCCGGCGCCTTCCATTGGAATTCAGCGCGGTGACTCTCCTCCAACCTAATCTCGAACTCGCCTGCGGTGTGTATCCTTTCTTTCAGGGTGACAAGGGAGACCACATCGCGGTTAAGAACGAACATCGGCTCGTTCTCATTGAGGGTACCGATATGGATGAGCGCCTGTTGTGCCGCGAGTCTATCACCCAAATGAGCAACCCCCGCAAAAATACGCCGTTCCTGTTCTGCAACCCATTCCCGATCAGACCAAGGTTCGAAGAAGGTTGCTACCTCTCGACTTGCTCGTGTAGCCCTCCCCTCAATTGCTCCGAGCACATTTGTTCTCCGACCCCCAAAGGATATTGAATTGCGGCCGTCTGTAACGAAAATTCCCTTTTCGTAAATCAACAAACCCATATTCAGGCGACGAGGGTCATCACTGTCACGGTCGTCACTCTCACGCTGGACAAGCGCGCGGCCGACCACCGTGCTTCCCGACCGAACGAAGCTAAGCTGCTCAGAAAATTGCGCGGCCGTACTGGTGTTCATCGCCGTCTGGGGGGCGAGCATCTGAACAAACGCGACGAATCGTTCGCTACTCGTCGACCGCCAGTCCGGCAGATTGGCAAGAGTTTCCTTCCCGCCTTCCTCCACATAAACCTTAATCTCGAGCAATCCGCTGAGCAGGCTCACAAGCTTGGTCCACGGTGAATCAGAATCGGAAAACGTATCGGTTTCGTAATGTTCAATGTAGCGCAGTCGCTGCCGAGCTGCGTCAGCTTGGCCCTTGTTAAACATCCGGGCGACTGTCGACTTCGGCACCTTGAGATGGATGCGAGTCGACGCTCTGCCAAGCATTTCCGTTGGTGACGCACTTTGGAGGATGGGCCGCTGTCCTAGCCCGCTGCGGAAGCGCAAGAGCTTCGTCTCGGCCTTCCCGGCACCGAAGGGGCGGGTAGCGACAGTCACTTCGTTCGCCCACATAAAGATGGAAAAGAACCCAATACCGTAGCGACCACGCGGGTCGCGAAATTTCCCTTGGAGACCAGGGTACTCCGATCGGACAAGAGGTGATTTCCAGAATGAGGTGCCAAAATCAATCAAAGGCCCAGTCAACACGCGCTCGGACATGCCGAGGCCGTTGTCTTCGACCTCGACCGCGACATGGGTGCCATCAGGATCGTCGGATATCCTAACGGTTATGCGGCCATCGTCAGATGAGAAGTCAGGGTCAATCTCAACACGAGCCTCAATTGCATCCGCGCTGTTTTGGAGCAGTTCGCGCAAAGGGCTGAATTCGCGCGAGTAGAGGTCTCGGCCGCCAAGCGTCTGGGCTAAATGGGCTACGTCAGAGACTCGAATTTCTGCATGAACAGGCGTCCAACCGCGAACCTGTACCGAACGNNCACGCCAGAGACTGCAAATCGTGGCAACTGTTTCCGTTGTAATATCTCATCCGCCTGCGCCAATTCGTTATCAACCATACGAATTGTGTCCCAGGCCAGCTGCCACGCTTCAGCTTCTGGTACGTCAAACGCTGCGCTAGAGGTGTACAGCAGCTTGCCCGACTTCACTTGGGGCTTGGCGAGTTTGTTCTGGAATTCCCAATGCTTGGATGACACCCCCGTCGGCTGTGTCAGCGCGAAAAGAAGTCTAGGAGCGCGCCCACGATCTATGTGGGCGGCATCTGCACAACGGAGAAGCAGAGCCACCTTCACTCTATCGACCGTCCATTCGCTCGGGTGCCCGGTAACGGCTCCTAGAGACACTGCTAAATCCGTTAGAACGCGCCTGACATCCCAATGATGACTGGCGGCAATCCGGCCTATTGATTCGCCGTAAGAGTCACGGAAATCCCCATGTTCGAGCAGGAACTGTTGTTCGTTGGTTCCGGGGAAGGTCCAGTGCTGTCGTGCAAGGGCTTCCGCCTTAACCCCGTGCAGGTCGCGCAGCGTGGCGGTGACAACGAGTGTAAAGAAGTCCTTGTTGTTTATCAGGTCATCTTCCGAAATGCCCGGTTCGATGGCCAAGGCCTTCCTGGCCGACTCGGCGTTATCCTGCCATTCGGGGGTCTTCCTCAGTTCCGGCAGCCCATCAGGGTAGGCCGCGAGAGTCATTCCGGCATCATGGAGGAGAACGGCTCCGCCAAAGACGAAGCACTCTGCTGGATTTAGGGTATAGTCCTTGCCCGCTACGATCTCAGCAATGTCCCAGAGGGCGTCGATGTGGTCGATGTCGTGAACCGTGTATTCGGCCATGTCGCGGGCTATAAACGACAAGAGATTTGCCGTATTGCGGCGGAAGCCCGAAAGGGCTTGCGCGAGTTCTCGCCGCGCCTGGTTCCAACCATCCGGACGCTCGGCGAAGGCCGACTGCCAAAGACTAGTCCTTTCGACGGCTTCTTCGGACATCGCCATTTTCTCCATTTTGGTCGTTCTTAACATGGAATTGCCGTTGTTGCGAGTTAGAGACATACCCAACGCACCAAGCTCCAAACAACGGCTATACGGAGACTGGCAACCGAACGACCGCTAGGAGCAGGAATGGCTAAATGCCGGACAGCCATGAATGCTTAATTCTAATTAATAACGGGAATTTCTCAAATCCACGCCCCAACGCCCCAACGCCCTACCCCGCCGCCAACACCTCCAAAACCCCCACCCCATACCGTTGCAGCTTCGACGCCCCCACGCCCTTGATCTGCCCCAACTCGGCCAAATTCGCCGGCCGCACGGCGGAAATCTCGCGCAGCACCGTGTCGTGGAAGATCACATAGGGCGGCACCGACTGCGCCTTCGCCTGCGCCGCGCGCCAGGCGCGCAGCGACTCGAACAGGCCCTCGGCGCCGGGCTGGATCGCCATTGCCGTCGCCTCGGCGGCGCGCGCCGTGCCGCGCGTTTTGGTGCGCGGGCGGGGCTCCTGCTCGGGGCGCAGCATCATTTTGGCCTCGCCGCGCAGGATCGGGCGGGCTTTTTCCGCTACCAGAGACAGGCTGGCGAACTCGCCGCTTTCGGTGCGCAGCGCGCCGTGGGCGATCAACTGGCGGATCACGCCGCGCCAGAACCCCTCGGACTGCTCGGCGCCGATGCCGAAGGTCGGCAGCCGGTCGTGGCCGTGGCGGGCCACCATGTCGGTTACCTTGCCGCGCAGCACGGAAACGATGTGCAGCGCGCCGAACATCTGCCCGGTGCGATAGACCGCCGACAGCAGTTTTTGCGCCGCCACCGTGCCGTCGAACAGGGACACCGGATCGCGGCAATTGTCGCAATGGCCGCAGGGCTCGGCCAGTTCCTCGCCGAAGCAGGCCAGCAGGGAACGGGTGCGGCAGGCCACGGTTTCGGTCTGGCTGACCATCGCCTCCAGCCGCTCGTGCATCACCCGCCGCTGCGCCTCCGGCGCGGTGGATTGGGCCAGCCAGTGCCGGGCGCGGGCGATGTCCTGCCCGCCATACAGCAGCAGCGTGTGCGCGGGGTCGCCGTCGCGCCCGGCGCGGCCGATCTGCTGGTAGTACGCCTCCGGGCTGTCGGGCATGTCCAGATGCACCACGAAGCGCACGTCCGGCCGGTCGATGCCCATGCCGAAGGCGATGGTCGCCACCACCACCACCGGCTCGCCGGAGCGGAAGCGCATCAGCGAGGCCCGCTTCTCCCGCGGATCGAGCCCGGCATGGAAGGCGACCGCGGCGATGCCCTTCTCGCGCAGCTTGGCCGCCGTGCGCTCGGTCTTCGCCCGGCTGCCGCAATAGACGATGCCGCATTCGCCGCGATGGCCCGCCAGGAAGGCCAGCAGCTCCGCCGTCTCCCCCACCTTGGCCTGGGCGGCCAGATCGAGGTTTTCGCGATGGAAGCTGGCCAGGAACAGCTCCGCCCCGTCCAGCCCCAGCGAGTGGATGATGTCGGCGCGGGTGCGCGCGTCCGCCGTCGCGGTCAGCGCGACGCGCGGCACGCCGGGGAACAGGCGCGGCAGGCAGGCCAGTTCGCGGTATTCCGGGCGGAACTCGTGGCCCCATTGCGAGACGCAATGCGCCTCGTCGATGGCGAACAGCGCGATATCCAGCCGCGACAGCCGCTCCAGCGTGCCGTCGGTCAGCAGCCGCTCGGGCGAGACATATAGAAGGTCCAGCCGCCCGGCGTTCAGTTCCCGCCCGGTGGCGCGCGCTTCCTCGGGGGGGAGTTCGGAATGCAGCGCGCCGGCGGCGACGCCGACCTGGCGCAGGGCGGCCACCTGGTCGTCCATCAGCGCGATCAGCGG
>PKWQ01000406.1 GCA_003133265.1 Acetobacteraceae bacterium | reverse complement strand
GCACGTCCGCCACCTCGGCCATCGCGCGTAGCGCGGCCGCCGTGGCGCGCTTGAACTCTTCCGCGCGCGTGTTTTCCTGCTTGCCTGAACCGCTCATCGCCGTGCCTGCCTGTCCCGCTATCGATCGATCCGCCGATGGCCCGGCCTACTTCTTCATGAAGGCCCCGGTGGGGAGATCCTCGTTGAAGCAGCGCTGGTAGTACTCGACGACCGTCGGACGCTCGGCCTCGTCGCACTTGTTCAGGAACGTCACCCGGAANNGCCCAGGTGATCACCGTGCGCGGCGACATCACGGTGGAGATGTCGCCGTTGATGAAGCCGGCGCGCGTCAGGTCGGCCAGCGCCACCATGCTTTCCACGCGCTTCTTCATCGCGACGTCTTTCGGATCAATGCCCAGCTTCGCCAGCACGATCTTGGATTCCGCCCCGTGCTCCAGGTAGTTCAGGGTGGCGACGATGTTCCAGCGGTCCATCTGGCCCTGATTGATCTGCTGGGTGCCGTGATACAGGCCGGTGGTGTCGCCCAGGCCTACCGTGTTCGCGGTGGAGAACAGCCGGAACGACGGGTGCGGGCGGATGACGCGGTTCTGGTCGAGCAGCGTCAGCTTGCCCTCCACCTCCAGGACGCGCTGGATCACGAACATCACGTCCGGGCGGCCGGCATCGTATTCGTCGAACACCAGCGCGCAGGCATGCTGCAACGTCCAGGGCAGGATGCCCTCGCGGAATTCGGTGATCTGCTTGCCGTCCTTCAGGACGATGGCGTCCTTGCCGATCAGGTCGATACGGCTGATGTGGCTGTCCAGGTTCACCCGGATGCAGGGCCAGTTCAGCCGCGAGGCGACCTGTTCGATGTGGGTGGATTTCCCGGTGCCGTGATAGCCCTGGATCATCACGCGCCGGTTATGCGCGAATCCGGCGAGGATCGCGAGCGTGGTTTCCCGGTCGAACTGATACGACGAGTCGAAATCCGGCACGTGTTCCGTGCGGATCGAGAAGGCCGGAACCTCCAGGTCGACGTCGAGGCCAAAGGTCTCACGGACCTTGACCTTGGTATCCGGCAGGTTGATTGCGGAGGTGGGGCGCACTTCGGCGAGGGCGGTAACGGTGTTCATCAGCCAGCGTGTCCTGTGTTTCCTGGGAAAATCTAACCACGGCCCGCAGATTGGCGAAAGATGGCACGCGCAAGACGGTCCGCGGTCTTGTCTGGGCCCTACCCCGCGGCTTGCAACCGCGGTTCGGGTGTTAGCTTGGAGCGGACGGCGGCGTAGGCGATGTTGATCGTCTTCAACCGCTCCTCGGCCGCCTTGTCGCCGCCATTGGCATCCGGATGATGGCGCTTGGCCAGCTCCTTGTAGCGGGTTTTCACCACATCGAGCGTCGTCGGCCATGTCAGGCCGAGCGTGGCCAGCGGCTCGCGCAGCTCCGTCGGCGCCTGATCGCTCGCATGGGCGGGGCCACGGTTGACCCGGCCAGTCGCGAGGATGTGCAGCGGATCGCGCAGCATCTCTTCTTCCCAGGCGGCCGAGCCGAGCCGTCCGAGCGGCCAGGAGGGCCGCTGCCAGGAGGTGTCGGCCCGCACCTGCGCCTCGATCTCTCCGGGCGTCATGCCCTTGTAGAAATCCCAGGTCGCATTGTAGGCGCGGACGTGCTCCAGGCAGAACCACCAATAGTCGGTCAGCGAGGCGCGGGATTTCGGCGCGCGATACTCGCCCATGCCGACACAGCCGGGCATGTCGCAGGTCCGGCCCGGAGCGGCTGGGTCGGGCGCGTAAGCCCTGGGTTTCGGGGCACGTCGGGTCATTCTGGAGTTATGGCCATCCTACCGCTCTGTTGGCAACAGGGCTTGGCGCGCGAGCCCGGTTGGCCGATATGTGGATGATGCAGTCCGATATCGCCCCGCGCGCAGAGCGCGACACCTCCTCCCGCGCCCAGCGCATCGAAGCCGCCCTGACGCGGGCGTTCGCGCCAAGTGTCGTCCGTGTCGAGGACGACAGCGCCCGCCATGCCGGTCATGCCGGCGCCCGCCCGGAGGGTGAGACGCATTTTTCCGTCCTCGTGGTGGCCGAGACATTCCGGGGCCAAACCCGCGTGGCGCGGTCGCGGGCGGCGCATGAGGCGCTGGCGGCGGAGTTCCAAGGCGGACTGCACGCGCTGGCGCTGACATTGCGCACGCCGGAGGAACATGCCGGCATGCGCTGATCCAGGCACTCATATGGGGTGCCGGGTTCTTGTAGAAAAGGGATCGGCGATGCCGAGCAGAGAGAGTGCGGTGGCCCGCGCGTTGGCGTTCTTCGACGAGGGCGGGTTCCGCGACCGGCTGACGGAACTGGTGGCGGTGCCCAGCACCTCCCAGGACCCGGCGCACGCGCCGGACCTCGCGCGCTATCTGGATGGCTCGATCCGTCCCTGGCTGGAGCGGATGGGTTTTTCGGTCGCCATCCACCCGAACCCCGCGCCCGACTTCGGCCCGATCCTGACCGCCGAGCGGATCGAGGACCCTGCCCGCCCGACGGTGCTGACCTACGGGCATGGCGACACGGTGCGCGGGCTGGCGGAGCAATGGCGCGCCGGGCTCGATCCCTGGGTGCTGACCGTCGAGGGCGACCACTGGTACGGTCGCGGCACCGCCGACAACAAGGGCCAGCACGCCATCAACCTCTCGGCGCTGGAGGCGGTGCTGGCGGAGCGCGGCGGCAAGCTCGGCTGCAACGTCAAGCTGGTGCTGGAGACGTCGGAGGAGCGCGGCTCCACCGGGCTGCGCGCCTTCGTCGCGGCGAACCGGGAGATGCTCGCCGCCGATGTGCTGATCGCCAGCGACGGACCACGGGTGATGCCGGAGGTTCCGACGATCGCCACCGGCACGCGCGGCACGTTCCATTTCGACCTGGCGGTGCGGCTGCGTCCCGGCGGGGTGCATTCCGGCCATTGGGGCGGGCTGACCACGGACCCGGCGGTCGTGCTGAGCCACGCCATCGGCGCGATCTGCGACCGGCACGGGAAAATCCTGGTGCGCGACTGGCTTCCGCGCAACGGCGTGCCGGCCTCGGTGCGTCAGGTGCTGGCCGGCTGCCCGGTCGGCGGCGGCGGCGAGGCGGCGAGCATCGACCCGGGCTGGGGCGAGCCCGGTCTGACCTCGGCCGAGAAGATCTATGGCTGGAACAGCTTCATCGTGCTGGCGATGCAGTCGGGCAATCCGGAGAATCCGGTGAACGCGGTGGCGCCGGACGCCCGGGCGCATTGCCAGATCCGCTACACCGTCGATACCGACCCCGCGACCTTCGCCCCCGCGCTGCGCGCGCATCTGGACGCGCACGGGTTCGCGGAGGTGCAAATCGAACATGCCGGCCTGCGCATGCCCGCCAGCCGGACCGACCCCGCGCATCCCTGGGTGCGCTGGACGGTCGCCAGCATGGAGCGTTCGCTGGGATGCCACGTACAAGTGATCCCGAACGCATCCGGCGGGCTGCCCGGCGATGTGTTCGTCGACCATCTGGGCGTGCCGCTGGTGTGGGTGCCGCACAGCTACAATGGCTGCAAGCAGCACGGCCCGGACGAGCATTTCCTGGTCGGCCCGGCGCGCGAGGGAATAGCCGCGTTCGCCGGCATCTGGTGGGATCTGGGGGAGGGCGGAACGCCCTGAGCAGAAGAACGGGAATGGTGGGCGCGACAGGGATTGNNCCGCTGAGCTACGCGCCCATTCCCGAGGGGCGACCTGATAGGCGTCCGGGCTCTGCCGTGTCAAGGCGGCCCGGGCTTGTCATCTAGCTTCTCGCGCACGACATTGGTGTCATGCGATTTCCGATACTGTGTTTGTTCGGGCTGTTCGCGTTGGCCGTCGCTCCGGCGGGCGCGCAGACGAACGCGCAGGTGCATCTCAATTACAACATATACGCGCACGGCCTGCGCGTCGCCGGGCTGGAAGCGGGGTTCGACCTCAATTCCGCCGGCTACCGGCTCGATATGTCCTATCGCACCACCGGCGTGATCGGCTGGCTGTTCAAGGGCGGNNCGTGCAGGGTGTCTGGGAACACGACCGGCCCGAGCCACGGCGATTTTTCTCCGACGGGACCTGGCTCGGGCAGGTGCGGCGAACCTTGATGGACTATGTGGCCGGCCGGCCGCTGCTGCGCCAACTGGTGCCGCCGAACGAGGAAGAACGCGAGACGGTGCCGCCGGAACTGCTGCCCGGCACCGTGGATTCGTTGAGCGCCATCGTGGAACTGGTCCGCGAGGTCGC
>PKWQ01000117.1 GCA_003133265.1 Acetobacteraceae bacterium | reverse complement strand
CTGGCGGCGGCGCGGCGCGTGGTGGCGGTGGACGTGCCGAGCGGGGTCGATGGCGCCAACGGCGCGGTACGCGGCTTCGCCCCGCAGGCGGTGCTGACCGTGACGTTCTTCCGCCTCAAACCCGGCCATCTGCTGCTGCCCGGGCGGAGCCTGTGCGGCGAGATCGTGCTGGCCGACATCGGCATGCCCGACGCGGTGCTGCCCGAGATCGCCCCCCGTGCCTTCGTCAACGGCCCCTGGCTCTGGCGCGTGCCGGAACTCTCGGCGGAGGGGCATAAATATACCCGTGGCCACGTCACCGTGCTGGGTGGCGCGACGATGACCGGCGCGGCGCGGCTCGCCGCGTCGGGCGCGCGGCGGACCGGGGCGGGCCTGACGACCATTGCCGCAGAAGGGGGCGCTCCGGAACGGGGCGCCGACATCTACCGCCACGGCGCGCCCGGGCTGCTGGTCAGCGAAGCGCCGCTGGCAGAATTGCTGCACGATCAACGTCGTAACGTGTGGATCTGTGGTCCCGGTCTGGGGATCGAGGCGGCACGCGCGGCGCTGCCGGTGTTGCTGACGGCCGGGCGGTCGGTGGTCGTGGATGCCGATGCGCTGACCGCCTGCGCCGGCGATCCCGATGCGTTGCGCGGAGCTGCGGTGCTGACGCCGCATGAGGGGGAGTTCGCCCGCGTTTTCGGCCCCGTTNNGACACGGTGATCGCCGCTCCGGACGGGCGCGCCGCGATCAATGCTTCCGCCCCGCCCTGGCTCGCCACCGCCGGGGCCGGCGATGTGCTGGCCGGCATGATCGGCGCGCTGCTCGGCCAGGGGATGGAGGCGTGGGAAGCCGCCGCCGCCGCCGTCTGGCTGCACGGCCGCGCCGCCGCGCTGGCCGGGCCGGGGATGCTGGCCGAAGACATCGCACCGATGATCCAGGCTGCAATTTCCCAGGCAGTCGAGTAGGATGTGAATCGGGGGTGGATCGCCATAGCGTACATGCCGATCAAGGAACATTCGATGAGTGAAGCCCCCGCCGCCGGCCTGTTCGATCGCGCGCTCCGCCGCATCACCACCGTGTGGCGCGACATGGCGGCCAGCGTCGGCGGCGAAGCGGACGAGGACATGGCCACGCAGATGCGCGCCTGCCTTGACGGGCGCGGCGGCGAGATCAGCGCCCGCAACCGGGCGGCCAAACTGGCGGAAACCTATCTGGAAGCCAGCAAGGCCGGTCGCCTGGAGTTCCTGCGCACCCTGGCCGGCTTCGATGCCGATCCCGCCGTGGTGGCTGCCGCCTATGCCAAGGTTCAGGCGGCCGCGGACCCCGCCGACCGTGCCGCCGCCACCGCGGCACTGCGCCGGGCGCTGGAAAGCCCCCGGCTGCGGCTGCTGACCCAGTTCACCACTATTCCCGACGGGATGAAGTTCCTGGTCGATCTGCGCGGCTCGCTGCTGGCGCGCAGCAAGAACGAGAAGCTGCTGGCCGCGCTCGATTCCGACCTGCGCGGCCTGCTCGCCTCCTGGTTCGATCTGGGTTTCCTGGAATTGCGCCGGATCGACTGGTCGAGTCCGGCATCTTTGCTTGAAAAATTAGTTGGTTACGAGGCGGTTCACGCCATCCGGTCATGGGCCGATCTGAAGAACCGGCTGGATTCGGATCGGCGCTGCTATGCCTTCTTCCACCCGCGCATGCCCGAGGAGCCGCTGATCTTCGTCGAGGTGGCGCTGGTCAGGGGCCTGGCCAGCAGCGTCCAGGCGCTGCTGGACGAGGACGCGCCGGTGTTCGATCCGCGCGGGGCGGACACCGCGATCTTCTATTCCATCAGCAACTGCCAGCGTGGCCTCGCCGGGATCAGCTTCGGCAACTTCCTGATCAAGCAGGTGGTCGAGGTTCTGTCTGCGGAATTCCGCAACCTCAAGCACTTCGCCACCTTGTCGCCGGCTCCGGGGTTCCGCTCCTGGCTGGACGAGAAGCTGAAGGCCGACGAGCCCAGGCTGTTGTCGCCGGAGGAAACCACCGCGCTGCGAGCCGCCGTGCCGGATGCGCCCAGCGGGCCGGCGGCGCTCGCTTCTATCCTGGCCCGGCCGGGCTGGTTCACCGATCTGGCGGCGCAGAAGGCCGCCGAGACCCCGCTGGTGCGGCTCTGCGCGCGGTATCTGCTGGCCGAGGCCAATGGCGGCAAGCGGGCGCGCGATCCGGTGACGCATTTCCACCTGTCGAACGGCGCGCGCGTCGAGCGGATCAACCCGCTGGCCGACATCTCCGACAAGGGCGCGCGGGAAAGCGCGACCTTGATGGTGAATTACCTCTATGATCCCGGCAGGATCGAGGAGTACCACGAGGACTATGCCGGCGAGGGCAAACGCAACGCCTCCACGGCAGTGCGGAAACTGGCGCGCGGCTGGATCTGATCGGGATCGGCTGACGCCCGTTTTGGCTGAAGCACCGGAGGGAGAGACGAGGACGATGAACGCACCAACCAAGGCTCTCCCGGTCCCGGAGGCGGGCGACAGCCGGTTACAGACCCTGCGGCTCTTGGAAAAGAAGCTGCTCTGGCTGTCGGCCTGGATGATCCACAACGCCAACCATGTCCGCCCCAACCGCGACGGGCTGAAGGTCGGCGGGCACCAGGCGTCGTGCGCCTCGTGCATCTCCATCCTGGCGGCGCTGTATTTCGAGATCGCCCGGCCGCAGGACCGCATCGCGGTCAAGCCGCATGCCGGGCCGGTGTTTCACGCCATCAACTGGCTGTTCGGGCGGCAGAACCAGGAGAAGATGGAAAATCTCCGCCGCTTCGGCGGGGCGCAATCCTACCCGAGCCGGGTCAAGGACGGCGGCGAGGTGGATTTCTCCACCGGCTCCGTCGGGCTCGGCGTCGCCATGACCAGCTTTTCCGCGCTGATGCAGGATTATGTGCGTCTGCACGGCCTGTCGCGCCCCGGCCTGCCCGCCGGGCGGCACATCGCCATCGCCGGCGACGCCGAACTGGACGAGGGCAATATCTACGAGGCGCTGCTGGAAGGCTGGAAGCACAATGTCCGCGATGTCTGGTGGATCATCGACTACAACCGCCAGAGCCTCGATTCGGTGCTGCCCGACCGGCTGTTCGGCCGCATCGAGGGGCTGTTCCGCGACATGGGCTGGAATGTCGTTACCATCAAATACGGCCGCAAGCTGGAGGCGGCCTTTGCGCGCGACGAGGGCGGCACGCTGCGCGCCTGGATCGACGATTGCCCGAACAGCCTCTATTCGGCGCTGACCTTCCAGGGTGGCGCGGCGTGGCGGCAGGCGCTGCTGGCCGATCTCGGCCGCTCCAAGTCGGTGCGCGCGATCATCGACCCGCTGTCGGACGACGAGCTGGCCGATCTGATGACCAACCTCGGCGGCCACGACATCGAGACCATCATCGAGACGCTGCGCGCGGCGGACGCCGACGGCGACCAGCCGACCTGCTTCATCGCCTACACCATCAAGGGCATGGGCCTGCCGTTCGCCGGGCATAAGGACAACCATGCCGGGCTGATGAGCAAGGAGCAGATGGAGACGTTCCGTCAGGCGATGGGCATCCGCCCCGGCCATGAATGGGACCTGTTCGAGGGGCTGGATCTGTCCGAGACGGAGCTGCACGCGTTCCTGGATGCCTGCCCGTTCGCCACCAAGCTGACGCCCGAGGGCCGGGCCCTGACCGCGCCGATGGTCGTGGTGCCGGAAAACCTGCCGATGCCGCGGGTGGTGGGCCGGAAATCCTCCACCCAGGCCGGATTCGGCGACATCCTGGCGGAGATCGGCCGCGCCCAGGGGGAATATAAGGAACTGGCCGAGCACATCATGACGACCAGCCCGGACGTGACGGTGTCCACCAGCCTGGGCCCCTGGGTGAACCGGCGCGGCATCTTCGACCGGCACACGCGCAACGACGTGTTCCGCGACGCCAAGCTGGCGAGTGCCCAACGTTGGGGCATGAGCCCAAAAGGGCAGCACATCGAGCTCGGCATCGCCGAGACGAACCTGGCCGGCCTGCTGGCGGAGCTGGGCGCGACCTGGAGCCGGTGGGGCCAGCCGTTGCTGCCGATCGGGGTGCTCTACGACCCGTTCGTGGAGCGGGCGCTCGAGCCATGGTCGTTCGGCATCTACGCCGGCGGCCAGTCCATCCTGGTCGGCACCCCGTCCGGGGTCAGCCTGGCGCCGGAGGGCGGCGCGCACCAGTCGATCACCACGCCGTCGATCGGGATCGAGCAGCCGGGGTGCGTTGCCTACGAGCCGGCCTTCGCCAT
>PKWQ01000379.1 GCA_003133265.1 Acetobacteraceae bacterium | reverse complement strand
GATGTGCGGCGCGCCGGGCGGCAGCGCCGCCTGGCGCGCGTTGGCGGCGGCGATCACGTCCATCACGATGAAGGGCGGCGCGGCGGCGCCCCTGCCGATCTTGATGCCGCTCGTTTTTATGCCGCCTGGGCCCCGCCGCCGCGCGGACACCATCAGTTGCTGCCGATGCCCAGCCCGGCGCCGCGCGGATCGGTGGTCCAGGTGCAACTGTCCTCACCGCCCGGCATATAGCCGCCGCAGGAGATCGCGTTGGCCCGGCCCGGCTCCGGCGGCGGCGTGATCGTCGGCTTCTCGCTCTTCAGCGCGTCGGTCATGGCGGACGCCACCGCCAGCGGCGCGCCCTGCTGGCCCGATCCGGCCACGGCGGCGCGGAAGGCCTGCTTGCTGGGGTTCCAGGCGATGGCGGCGGCCAGCAGCGGCGGCGCCACCCGGTTCGGCGAGGCCGCCAGCAGGAAGCCCATGCCCGGCACCACGCGCCCGGTGCCGAACAGGTTGTTCATGCTGAGCGCGCAGGCAACCGCGTTGCCCTTGCGGTCCATGGTGACGAAGCTGGTCGAGGCCGGCAGCACCGGCAGCGCACCGGCAGGCACATCGGTATGCAGAAGCGCGATGAAATCCCCGCCTTTGGCGCGCCAGGCCGACGCCACCGCGATGGCGCTGGCATTGGCGGCATCCAGCGCGGCGGGGTCGCGCTGCAACAGCTTGAAGGCGGCGGTGGCCGCCAGGCCGCCATCGGCCGGCGGCGGCAGGAACGCCACCTTGTCGCGCCCGGCATCCATCAGGATCACCGCGGCGCTGCTCGGCAGGCTGGCGCGCAGATCGGCGAGGCTGATCGGCCCGCCGATGCCGGGCGAGGCCGCCGCCAGTCTGCGGGCAAGCTGGCCCTGATAGAGATCGCCCACGCCGGACGCACGCAGTTGCGCCAGGGTCGCACCCAGTTCCGGCAGGACCATCATCCCGCCCTCGGCCAGCGGCGCTCCATCGCGCGAGAACGCCGCGCGCGCGCTGGGGTCGGCGAACAGCGGGCCGGAGACCAGCGAGAGGTCGCGCACCAGCGCGCGAGAGGCCGGCACACCCTGCCGGGCCAACTGCTCCGCCGGCAGGATCAGGGTCTCGAATCGGGCCTGCCCGTAGCGGGAGTGCAGCAGGAACAGCCCGCGCGCCAGCATCGGGATCGCCGCCGGCCGGTCCGCGTCCGCCGCCGGGCTGGTGCCCGCACCCGGGACGAACAGGATCGCCTCCGGCGTGCCGCCATTGATGGACGCCTCGCCCGCCGCATAGGACAGACAGGCGCCGCCGCCGCCCAGCCCGGCGCGCGAAGGCAGCGTGACCGTCAGCGCGAAGGCGACCGCCACCGCCGCGTCCGCCGCGCTGCCGCCGGTGGCCAGTATCTGCCGCCCGACCAGCGCCGCGCGCGGCTCGTCGGCGACCACGCCACCGATGAAGCCCTCGACATGGGGGGGCGTAGCGGGGGCCGAACCGGAGCCCAGGATGGTGTCCTCGGCCGATTTCAATGTGCTGCACGCGCTGGCGCTCAATGCCAGACCCAACAGGACGGCCGCGCGCAACCTTGCTATACTGCCCGCCATGCCGTGCCGCCCGCGCGCCACCGTCCGGAGTCTGCTGATCGTCATTCGTGCCACGTCCTTCCTGGCATTGCCGGCGTTCGTCCCAGCCATCGCCTGTCTCGTCCCGCTCGTGATCAGGGATTGTGCCATAAACGGCTTCGCCAGCACCGGCAACCGCATGTTCATCGACACCGGGCTACCGGACCCACCGACCATGAAAGAAAACCGCCCGTGACCAGCCCACCCATGAAGCGCTTCCTCCCCGCCGTCCTGCTCGCCGCCGGGCTGCTGCTACCCGGGCTCGTGCCCCAACTTGCCTGGGCGGCGGCGTTCACCGACGCCCAGCGCGCGGAGATCGTGGGCATCCTGCGCGACGCCCTGACCAAGGACCCGACAATCCTGCGCGATGCGGTCGAGGCGTTACAGGCGGCGAACCAGAAGGAACAGGAGGCCGCGACCCACGCCGCGCTCGCCGCCCATGCCGGCGCGCTGGTGGACCCGGCCGACCCGGTGGCCGGCAACCCCAGCGGAGACGTGACCATCGTCGAGTTCTTCGACACGCGCTGCCCCTATTGCCGCAAGATCGAGGCGCCGATGGCGGAGCTGATGCGCAACGATCGCGGCATCCGGCTGGTCTACAAGGACATGCCGGTGCTCGGGGCGGGCAGCATGCTGGGCGCCAAGGCGCTGCTGGCGGCACAGATGCAGGGGCACTACGAGAAGCTGCGCGACGTGCTGATGAGCACCGACGGGCTGACCACCAAGGACAGCATCCGCGGCAACGCCCAGCAGATCGGCCTCGACTGGGCGCGGCTGGCGAAGGACATGGACAGTCCGGAGATCGACAAGCGCCTACAGAAGAACCTGCATCTGGCCGCAGCATTGGGCATCGAGGGCACGCCGGCGCTGGTGATCGGCAACAGGCTGATCCCGGGCGCGATCGGCCTGGAGGACATGCGCCACGCCGTCGCCGACGCCCGCGCCACGCGGAAATAGCCGCCCTGCCGCCGCCCCCCTACTCCGCCGCGTCCGCGTATGCCTCCAGCGGGGCGCAACTGCACACCAGATTGCGGTCGCCATAGACGTTGTCCACGCGCTTCACCGGCGGCCAGTATTTGTGCGCCGCCACGAAGGGCAGTGGGAAGGCCGCCTGCTCACGCGAATAGGCGTGGCTCCAGACATCCGCCATCACCTCCCGCGCCGTGTGCGGGGCGTGCTTCAGCGGGTTGTCGGCACGATCGGACGTGCCGGCGGCGATAGCGGCGATCTCGGCGCGAATGGCGATCATCGCGTCGCAGAAGCGGTCCAGCTCCACCTTCGATTCGCTCTCGGTCGGCTCGATCATCAGCGTACCGGCGACTGGCCAGGACATGGTCGGCGCGTGGTAGCCGTAATCCTGCAACCGCTTGGCGATGTCCTCCACCTGCACGCCGGTGTCGGCCTGGAAAGCGCGGCAGTCGATGATGCATTCGTGCGCCACCATGCCGGTCGCGCCGGTATACAGGACCGGATAGTGCGGCTGCAGCCGGGCGGCGACGTAGTTGGCGTTCAGGATCGCCGTCTCGGTGGCGCGCTTCAGCCCGTCCGCACCCATCAGGCGGATATAGGCGTAGCTGATCGGCAGGATCAGCGCGCTGCCGAACGGCGCGGCGGACACCGGGCCGAAGCCGGTGGCCGGCCCGGCATCGGCGCGCAGTGGATGGTTCGGCAGATGCGGCACCAGATGCGCGGCGACGCCGATCGGGCCGACACCGGGCCCGCCGCCGCCATGCGGGATGCAGAAGGTCTTGTGCAGGTTCAGATGGCACACGTCGGCACCGATCAGGCCGGGACTGGTCAGGCCGACCTGGGCGTTCATGTTCGCCCCGTCCATGTAGACCTGCCCGCCGCGCCCATGCACGATGGCGCATATTTCGCGGATCTCGGTCTCGAACACGCCGTGCGTGCTCGGGTAGGTGATCATCAGCGCCGCCAGATTTGCCTGATGCAGATCGGCCTTCGCGGTCAGGTCGGCGAGGTCGACATTGCCTTCCTTGTCGCAGCCGACCACCACCACCTTCAGCCCGGCCATCGCCGCGCTGGCGGGGTTGGTGCCGTGCGCGCTGGAGGGGATCAGGCAGATATCACGGTGCCCCTGCCCCCGCGCCTCCTGATACGCCCGGATCGCCAGCAGGCCGGAAAACTCGCCCTGCGAGCCGGCATTGGGTTGCAGCGACACGGCGGCGAAGCCGGTGGCCTCGCACAGCCATTCGGCCAGACGCCCGATCAACTCGGCATAGCCCTGCGTCTGATCGGCGGGAGCGAACGGGTGGATGTCGGCGAAGCCCGGCAGGGTGATCGGGATCATCTCCGCCGTGGCGTTCAGCTTCATCGTGCAGGAGCCGAGCGGGATCATGCTGCGGTTCAGCGCGATGTCCTTGTCCTCCAGCCGCTTCAGGTAGCGCAGCATCTCGTGCTCGGCGTGGTAGCGGTTGAACACGGACTGGCGGAGGAAAGCCGAGCGCCGCAGCAGCGCGGCGGGAACCGGAGCCGCCGCATCGCCGAGCACCCCGCCCAGCACGCCGGCAAGGCGGACTAGGTCATCGCGCGTCACGGTCTCGTCGAGCGCGATGGCCACACCGGTGGCGTCGATCCGGCGCAAATTGAACCCGGCAGCGACGGCGGCGGCGATCAGCGCGTCCGCGTCCGGCGTCTCGATGGCGATGGTGTCGAAGAACGTTTCATGCCGCAGCGTCAGCCCGGCGCGCCGGGCAACGCCGGCCAGCAGCCGGGCTTGTAGGTTCACGCGCCGCGCGATGCGCGACAGCCCCTCCGGCCCGTGCCAGACGGCATAGAAACCGGCCATGACCGCCAGCAGCACCTGGGCGGTGCAGATGTTGGAGGTCGCCTTCTCGCGGCGGATATGCTGCTCGCGCGTCTGCAAGGCGAGCCGCAGCGCCGGATGGCCGGCGGCATCGATGGAAACGCCGACCAGACGGCCGGGCATGTGGCGCTTGAACGCATCGCGGGTGGCGAAATAGCCGGCATGCGGGCCGCCGAAGCCCATCGGCACGCCGAAACGCTGCGCCGAGCCGACCACGACATCCGCGCCCATCTCCCCGGGCGGGGTCAGCAGCGCCAGCGACAGCGGATCGGCCGCGACGATGGCGAGCGCCTGGATGGCGTGCGCCGCCGCGATCTCCGCGCGAAGGTCGCGCACCGCGCCGGTACTGCCGGGATATTGCAGTACCACGGCGAACGGCCGCACCGCCGCGATGCCGGCGGCATCGCCCGGCGCCACGTCCACCAGGGTGATCCCGATCGGTTTGGCGCGGGTGGCCAGCACCGCGCGGGTCTGCGGATGCAGATCGGCGGCGACGGCGAGCACGTCGGACTTCGACTTGCTGATGCCGTGCGCCATCGCCATCGCCTCCGCGGCGGCGGTGGCTTCGTCGAGCAACGAGGCGTTGGCGATTTCCATCGCCGTCAGCTCGCAGATCAGCGTCTGGTAGTTCACCAGCGCTTCCAGCCGTCCCTGCGCGATCTCGGCCTGATACGGCGTGTAGGCGGTGTACCAGCCGGGGTTTTCCAGCACGTTGCGCAGGATCACCGGCGGCGTGTGGGTGCCGTGATAGCCCATGCCGATCAGCGACTTCTTCAGCACGTTCCGCTCGGCCAGCGCGCGCAACTCGGCGATCACGGCGGCCTCGTCCACCGCCGGCGGCAGGTTCAGCGCCCGGTTGGTGCGGATCGCCTGGGGCACGGTCTTGGCCGCGACCTCCTCCAGGCTCGCCGCGCCGAGCACGCGCAGCATGTCCGCGATCTCGGCCTCGGACGGGCCGATGTGACGAGCGACGAACCCGTCCGCCGCCTCCAGCGCGGTCAGTTCGGCAAGCGCGCTCATGCGGCCTCGCTGGCCAGGAAGGCGGCGTAGGCGGTCTCGTCCATCAGCGCATCGAACACGGCGCGGTCCACGCCGGAGAGCTTGAAGAACCAGCCGGCCTCGGTCGGCGCGGCGTTGACCAGCGCGGGATCGTCGACAATCGCCTGGTTGGCCTCGGTCACGGTGCCATCCATCGGGCTGTAGACGTCGCTCGCCGCCTTCACGCTCTCGACCACGGCGCAGGCCTCACCTTCCTCCACCGCGCGGCCGATGTCGGGCAGTTCGACGAACACCACGTCGCCCAGCGCTTCCTGCGCGTGATCGCTGATGCCGACGGTGGCGATATCGCCGTCCAGACGCACCCACTCGTGGTCCTTGGTATAACGAAGCTCTGACATGGGACAACCTTTCAGCGGGCGTAACGGTGGGGAACGAAGGGCATCGGGGCGATGCGGGCGGGAAGCGGCTTGCCGCGCACCATCAGCGAGACTGCGGTGCCGTCGCCGACCAGGTCGCGGCGGACATAGCCCATGGCGATGGGCGCGTTCAGGCTGGGGCCGAAGCCGCCGGAGGTGATGGTGCCGACCACGGCGCCGTCGGGGCCGACGATCTCGGTGCCGGCCCGCGCCGGCGCGCGGCCGTCGGGGCGGATGCCGACGCGCAGCCGGGTAGGGCCATCGTGCAGCGCCGCGCGTACGGCGGCGGCACCCACAAAGTTCCACTCCGTCTTGCGCCGCTTGCCGATGGTCCAGGTCAGCGCCGCCTCGACCGGGTTGGTGGTGGTGTCGATGTCGTTGCCATACAGGCAGAGCCCGGCCTCCAGCCGCAGCGAGTCGCGCGCGCCCAGACCAACAGGCGCCACTTCCGGCTCGGCGAGCAGCAGCCGGGCGAGGTCCTCGGCCTGGCGCGCCGGAACCGATATCTCGTAGCCGTCCTCGCCGGTGTAGCCGGAGCGGGAGATCAGGCACTCGATCCCGGCCACCGGCAGCGCGGCGATGCTCATGAACGCCATGTCGGCCACGGCGGGGCTGAGCCGGGCCAGCACGGCGGCCGCGAGCGGGCCTTGCAGCGCCAGCAGCGCGCTGTCTTCCTGCACCGCCAGCCGCACGCCGGCCGGCAGTGCCGCGGCGATATGGGCGTAGTCGTCGTGCTTGCGCGAGGCGTTCACCACCAGTGCCAGATAGTCGTCGCCGAGATTGGCCACCATCAGGTCGTCCAGGATGCCGCCGGCCGCGTCGGTCAGCAGCGTGTAGCGCTGCCGCCCCGGCTTCAGCCCGGCGATGTCGCCCGGCACCAGCGCCTCCAGCGCCGCCGCGGCACCTGGGCCGACCAGCAGCGCCTGGCCCATGTGCGAGACATCGAACAGCCCGGCCTTTTCCCGGCAATGCAGGTGTTCGGCCAGCACGCCGCCACGGCAGCGCGCCGCGAGGTCTCCGGTGAGGTCGTACTGCACCGGCATGGCGTAGCCGGCGAACGGCACCATGCGCGCGCCCAGCGCGCGATGCAGCCCGTCGAGGGGCGTAGTTTTGAGAATGTCGGTCAAATCGGGCTCCGCGGGTACAGGTCTCCTTCCGGCGGAATGCCGGATGGGATGACCCCCCTCTGTCGCGGAACCTGAGAGATTCGGCCCACTGTCCCACCCGTGTGGGGCGCGCGCCTTACTCCGTCGGTGCGTCGGACGCGGCTGCGTCCTCCGGCTTTCCAGAGATCCTGATCCCGGCGCGGTCCTTTGTGCCTGAGCGTTTCCGGGGGCCGGTTGCGCCTTCGGCGGCGAAGCCAGGCTTCGCACTCTCCCGCGCCGGATGCACGGGACGCCCCAACATGACCGATCGGCCGGCCAAGTTCAACCGGAACGAACCGCCCCGCTGGTCAGGCAGCGATCACCGCACGCCGTGGGCCCGGTTGCGCGCCAGTTCCTCCGGCGTGAGCTGGAAACCGGCGGTCACCGCATAGGCAACGCCGGATTTGCCGGCGGAGACCGGCAGCACCACCTCGACCGAATCGGACGCGAGCCGCAGCTTCTCGACATTCGACGGGAAGGTGGCGCGCATGGTGAAGGATTTCTTGTCCAGGACGGTCTCGCCCTCGCTCACCGCGATGAAGTAGGGCACGTCCTGCTGCGCGCCGGTCGCGGCGGGGCCGCGGCTCAGTTCCAGGGTCACCTGCACGCTGACCTTCAGCTGGGTCGCCTTGTCGCCCGGGCTGCATTCGCCGGAAACGCCGACGACGCGCCCGCTCAGCACCATGTCGGTCAGGTCCTGTCCCACGGCGCCGGGCTTGTAGCGGGTGATGTCGGCCGCATCGGCCAGGATGGCCGGGCGCGGGCAGGCCGGGGCGAAGGTGTTCGCGTCGTGCCCGCCGCAGCCGCCGAGGGCAGCCAGCAGCAGAAGCGGCGCGGCGCTGCGCGGCGTGGAAGACAGGCGGACGAGGAAACGGTCTGACATCGGGAACTCCGGGCGGGCTTCACGCAGGCGCCGCCGGCACATCGTTGCCGGCGGGACGCGGGGGCGCCATAGTGCGCGACCCCGGGCGGATGGACAACACGCACAAAACCGCCCGCAAAGCCACCTTTGCGCCGCGAGGATTCCGTGTTGCCGCCATTCGTCCTGCCCCACTGAGCGAGCGCGCGCGAGAATGGCCGTCTATACCGAAGTTTCTTTTTCTCAGGCTCAGGCGCTGCTGCACAGCTTGGCGCTGGGGGAGTTGCAGGCGCTGGAGGGCAGCTCCGGCGGCATCGAAAACACCAACTATTTCGTCACCGCTGAGCAGGGCGGCGCCGTGACGCATTACGTGCTCACGCTGTTCGAACGTCTGAGCTTTGAGCAACTGCCCTTTTATCTGAACCTGATGCGCCATCTGGCGCAGCGCGCTCTGCCCGTGCCCCATCCTGTGGCCAACGCCAAGGGGCAGATCCTGCACAAGCTTCAGGGCAAGCCGGCGGCGGTGGTGAATCGACTCTCGGGGAAAAGCCAGTTGCTGCCAACGCCGGCGCACTGCGCGGCGCTGGGGGCGACCCTGGCGCAACTGCATCTGGCGGCGCGCGACTTCAACGAAAGCCAGCCGCATCTGCGCGGGCTGGACTGGTGGAACGCCACCGTGCCGGTCGTGCTGCCCTTTCTGGACTCGGCCCAAAGTGCCTTGATCCGCAGCGAGTTGGCGTACCAGAACCACGTGGCGCAGTCATCCAGCTATGCCGCGCTGCCACGCGGCCCCATCCACGCTGATTTGTTCCGCGACAACGCCCTGTTCGTGGGGGAACAGCTCACGGGTGTTTTCGACTTCTATTTCGCAGGCGTGGACACTTGGCTGTTCGACCTGGCCGTGTGTCTAAACGACTGGGCCATGGACCCGCAAACCGCGGTACCCGACGCCGCGCGCTTTACCGCGCTGTTGCAATCCTATGGCCGCATGCGGGCTCTGACCGATGCCGAACGCCGCTTGCTGCCTGCCATGCTGCGCGCAGCGGCCCTGCGCTTTTGGATTTCCCGCCTGTGGGACTTCCATTTGCCGCGCGACGCCAGCCTGCTCAAGGCGCACGACCCCAGCCAGTTTGAACGCGTATTGCGCGAACGTGTGGCGCACCCTGTCACACTCGCCTGCTCTGAATAAGCCCTCATCTATGAAACTGAATATCGTCCCCGCCCGTGCCGGTGTGCAATGGGTCAAGCTCGGTCTGCGCACCTTCTTCAAGCAGCCGCTGGCATTGACCGGTCTGTTCTTCATGTTCATCGCCGTGATGACGCTGGTGAGCATGCTGCCCCTGGTGGGCAGCGCCCTGGTACTGGGGCTTTTGCCCGCAGCCACGCTGGGTTTCATGGCCGCCACCGAGGAGGCGAGCAAGGGCAAGTTTCCCATGCCCTGGATCTTGGCCAGCGCCTTGCGTGCCGGACGCCAGGAACTGCGCGCGATCCTGATTCTGGGTGGCCTGTACGCCCTGAGTTTCCTGTGCATCATGGGCGCTTCGGCCTTGGTGGACGGCGGCCAGTTTGCCCGCTTTTACCTGGAGGGCGGCTCGATCACCCGCGAAACCTTGAACCAGGGCGATTTTCAGGGAGCGATGTGGCTCGCGATGGGCTTGAATCTGCCGCTGTCGCTGGTGTTTTGGCATGCACCCGCGCTGGTGCATTGGCATGGCGTGCCGCCGGTGAAAGCGCTGTTCTTCAGCTTCGTGGCCTGCGTTCGCAATCTACGCGCCTACCTCGTATTCGGACTGATCTGGTTCTCCATTTTCATGGGCGTGATCGTGCTGACCATCAGCCTGGTCACCATGATCGCCGGTGCCGAGGCCGCGGGCGCGGCCGTGATGCCCGCCGCCATGTTGGTAATGGCGCTGTTTTTCACCTCGCTCTATTTCACCTTTGCCGACTGCTTTATCGCCACGCCCGAAGAAGTGCCCAAAGAAGAAGTCTAGAAGGTTGGGGACAGTGACCCCCCCCTCACCCCAGCCCTTTCCCCTGAGTACAGGGGAGAGGGAGTTGGGAGTGGCTCCCTCGCCCGCTTGCGGGAGAGGGCTGGGGTGAGGGCAGTTTCACCTGACGGCGGCGCCGCGCAGACGGCGCGCCACAAACATCAGGCCAGCAACGGTGAGCAACACGCACACCAACAGCGGCACCGCCACCTGCAGGGCGCTGAAGCCCTCGCCCTTGAGCACGCGCATCATCAAGGTGTTCTGCGCCAGCGCGGGCACCCACAGATGCCAGGCTTCTTCACCGCTCTGGTTGAACACCGACACCAGCGGCAGCAGCGAGACCGCCATCACCACCACCGTGCTGTTGGCCTGCGCCTCCTTGAAACTCTTGCAGCGAATCGCCACCGCCATCAGCACGGCAGACACGGCCGCAGCAAAGGGCAGCAGCAACACCAGAAAAAGCGCGACTTCGCGAGCGCCGAACTGAAACATGGCCTGCAGGGTGTCGCTCCTGAGCAGCCACTGGCCGGGCAGAAAGCTCAGGCAACTGAGCACCGCGATCAGCATGCTCACGGCGGCCACGGCGCCCCACTTGCCCAGCACCAGCGCCAGGGCCGACACCGGGTTCATCAGCAGCGGCTCGAGCGAGCCGCGTTCGCGCTCGCCCGCCGTGCTGTCCAGCGCCGCGTTCATCGCGCCCGAGACCACGGCCAACAAAACGAAGAAGGCCAGCATGCCGGTGAACTGCGCGGCGCGGGTCTGGTTGCTGGCCAGGTCCCGCTGCTGCACTTTCATCGGCGTGAGCAGCTCCACCGACACGCCGCGCAAGGCCAGGCTCAAGCCCACGCGCTCCTGGCTAAAGCCGCGCAGAAGATCGGCCACACGCCTCGCACCGGACTGGCTCTGCTGGTTGGCGCTGTCGCTCACCAGCTCCACTTCGGGGCTGTCGCCCCGCACCAGGTCGGCTTCGAAATCCTTCGGAATCACCAGCACCGGGTCGCCCAGCTTGGAGTCCTTGAGCCGTTGCTCGTAGTCGCTCGGTGCTTCCCTGACGACCCAGGTCTGGCGCTCGACATAGTTCTTCAAACTGGGCGCGTACTGGACGCCGGCCGCCACCAGCTCGCGCTGCTCGGCCTTGGCCTGCAGTGACGCGAACAGTTCCGACAACGCCAGCAGCAGCAGCGGGCCCATGAGCACGCTGGAGGCCAGCACCACCAGCAGGGTGCGCCGATCCCGCATGGCGTCCATCAGCTCCTTGCGGAACACGGTCCAGGCGTTGCGCCAAAAGTTCATCTGGGTTCCTGGGCTGGAAATGCCAGCTTGACAAAGGCTTCTTCGAATTCGCTTTCGCCGGTGCGCTGCAGCAACTCGTCCACGCTGCCGCTGGCCACCGTGCGCCCCTGGGCTACCACGACCACGCTGTCGCACAGGCGCTGCACCTCCTGCATGATGTGGGTGCAAAAGAGGATGCACTTGGCGCCGCCTTCGGGCGTGCGCAAGAAACGCAGCGATTCGCGCAGGGCGCGCGTGGCCAGCACGTCCAGGCCGTTGGTGGGCTCGTCCAGCACGATGTTGGTCGGGTCGTGCACCAGAGAGCGCGCCAGCGCGGTCTTCATGCGCTCTCCCTGGCTAAAGCCTTCAGTGCGCCGCTCCAGCAGGGACTGCATGTCCAGCATCTGCGCCAGGGCTTCGGCCCGGGCGTGGGCGGCGTCCCGGCTCATGCCTTGCAGGCGGCCAAAGTAGACGATGTTTTCGCGCGCACTCAATCGCGGATACAGGCCCCGCGCATCGCTGAGCACGCCCATGCGCGCCACCGCCGCCTGCGGCTGCGCTGCCACGTCGATGCCGTCCACGCTCATGCGCCCCGCATCCGGCGTGATCAATCCGGCCAGCATGCGCAGCGTCGTGGTCTTG
>PKWQ01000309.1 GCA_003133265.1 Acetobacteraceae bacterium | reverse complement strand
GGCGATCGCGGCCGGGCTGTGCGAGGTGGCGGTGATTACCTATGGCAGCACCCAGCGCACCGTCGGCCGCCGGGCGTCCTCGCAGCGCGAATACAACCCGTACGAAACCCCGTACAAGCCGTTCCTGCCGTCCAGCGCCTACGCGATGGCGGCATCGCGGCACATGTACGAATACGGCACCACGCGCGAGCAGATGGCGGAAGTGGCGGTGGCGGCGCGGCAATGGGCGCTGATGAACCCGGCGGCCTGGGAGAAGAAGCCGCTGAGCGTCGCCGACGTGCTGGCGGCGCNNGTCTGGTCACCGACGGCGGCGGGGCGGTGATCATGACCTCGGTGGAGCGTGCGAAGACGCTGAAGAAGCCGCCGGTCTACGTGCTCGGCTGCGGCCAGTCGATCAGCCACGCCTCGATCTCCTCGATGCCGAACCTGACGGTTACCGCCGCCGTGCGGTCCGGCGCCCAGGCCTACAAGATGGCGGGGCTGGCGCCGAAGGACATCGACGTGCTGGCGCTGTACGACGCCTTCACCATCAACACGATCCTGTTCCTGGAGGACCTCGGCTTCTGCAAGAAGGGCGAGGGCGGGGCGTTCGTCTCCGGTGGCCGCATCGCGCCGGGCGGGTCGCTGGCGGTCAACACCAACGGCGGCGGCCTGTCCTACTGCCATCCCGGCATGTACGGCCTGTTCCTGCTGATCGAGGCGGTGCGCCAGCTACGCGGCGCGTGCGACGCGCGGCAGGTGGGCAAACACGATGTCGCGCTGGTGCATGGCAATGGCGGCGTGCTGTCGGCGCAGAGCACGGTGATTTTGGGGTCGCAGGCGACGGTGTGAGCGGTGACGGGCGGAGGGATTACCCCTCCGCCGTCATCCGGTACAGCACCACAGCGCGCTCGGTCCGGTCTTCCAGTTCCAGCGTGGTCGGCACCTTGTAGTGCGCGAAGGCGGTCAGCCCGGCGCGCGGCAGATAGGCGCGGCCGGGGTCGGCTACCCAGACCTCGGCCTGTGCCGCCATCGCGCGCAGCCAGGGCAGGATGTGCCCGGTCATCGGCGCCTCATAGCAGACGTCGCCGCACAGGATCAGATCCCAGCGGCACGCCGTGCCCACCACGTCCTCGGCCAGGACGCCGACAACAACGCCGTTCTCCGCCGCGTTCAGCCGGATCGCCGCCACCGCCAGTCCGTCGATCTCCGCCGCCTCCACCCGCTCCGCGCCGGCCATGGCGCAGGCGATGGCGGCGATGCCGCAGCCGGCTGCGAAATCCAGCACCCGCTTGCCGGCGACCGTCTCCGGATGGTCCAGCACATGCCGCGCCAGCGCCTGCCCGCCCGGCCAGGCGAACGCCCAGAACGGCGGTTCGATGTTCTTCTCGGCCAGCCAGTCCTCGCTCGCCTGCCAGATCGGGGTGATTTCGCTCGCCAGATGCAGCACGATCTCCGGCACCAGTGGCGCCCGTCCGGCGGCGGTGTGCGCGCGCAGGAACCCCCCAGGGTCCGTCACAGCCGTCCGATGAGGATGGCCAGGCCGACGGCGAGCCCGACCTCCCGGTTGGCGCGGAACAGGCGCAGGCACAGGCCGGGATCGTCGATGTCCAGCGCCACCACCTGACGCGCCAGCAACGCGCCCGGCAGCAGCAGGGCGGGGTAGAACCACACCGACAGCCCGGCGAGCCAGCCGGCCAGCGCCAGCAGCGCCACGGCGCCGGCATAGCAGGCGGCCAGGAACGGCCGCGTGCGCTCGGCGAACAGCCGCGCGGTGGATTTCACCCCCACCAGCGCGTCGTCCTCGCGGTCCTGGTGCGCGTAGATCGTGTCGAAACCCAGGTCCCACAGGATCGCCGCGCCATACAGCGCCGCCCAGGCCGCATCGATCCGCCCGGACGCGGCGGCATAGCCCATCGGCGCGCCGAAGCCGAAGGTGAACCCCATCATCAGTTGCGGCCACCACGTCACCCGCTTGGCCAGCGGATACAGCGCTACCAGCAGCAAGGAGGCGACGCCCAGCCCCTGCGCCAGCCGGTTGAGCTGCAACAGCACCGCCAGCCCGGCCAGCAGCAGCACCGCCAGGAACACCAGCGCGTGCCGCGCCCGCAGCGCGCCGGATGCCAGCGGGCGGCCGGCGGTGCGGGCCACCTGGCGGTCGATGTCGCGGTCCCACAGATCGTTCACCACGCAGCCGGCGGCGCGCATCGCCACCGAGCCGACGGCGAACAGCGCCAGCAGCCAGGCGCTCTGCCCCGCCGGCGCGCCGGCCAGCAGGATGCCCCACAGGCCGGGCAGGAACAGCAGCCAGACGCCGATCGGCCGGTCCAGCCGCGCCAGCAGCAGATAGGGCCGCCAGCCGCTCGGCATCCGCGCGACCCAGCCTTCGGCGGCGATATCGGTATGTGTGCTCATCGCTGCTACTCTCACCCGCATGATAACCGGGTCAATCCGTCTGTTCGTCGATGCCGCGCTGAGCGAGGAGGGGGTGGAGATCGCCGCCACCCCGGCCCAGGCGCATTATCTGGGCAATGTGATGCGTCGCGCCAGCGGCGACGTGCTGCGCCTGTTCAACGGCCGGGACGGGGAGTGGCGCGCGCGCATCGCCGCCATCCGCAAGGACCGCGCCAGTTTCGTGCTGGAGGCCCGGCTGCGTCCGCAGGCGCCCGAGGCGGACATCTGGCTGGTGTTCGCCCCGCTGAAGCGCGACGCCATCGACATGCTGGCGCAGAAGGCCACCGAACTCGGCGCCGCCGCGCTGCTGCCGGTGCTGACCGAGCGGACCAACAGCGAGCGCGTCAACCTCGCCCGCCTGACCGCCATCGCCATCGAGGCCGCCGAGCAGTGCGAACGGCTGACGGTGCCGGTGATCCATCCGCCGCGCCGGTTGTTCGACCTGCTCGCCGACTGGCCGGCGGACCGGAGGCTGATCGCGGCCATCGAGCGCGCGGATGCCCCGCCGCCGCCGAGGCTCGCCGGCCCCGCCGCCCTGCTGATCGGGCCGGAGGGCGGCTTCTCCCCGGCGGAGCTTGATGTGCTGGCGCGCCATCCCCTGGTAACGCCGGCCAGCCTCGGCCATCTGGTGCTGAGGGCGGAGACCGCCGCCATCGTCGGGCTGGCGCTGTTACAGGCGCCCGGTTGCGGCTAGAAACGTCCCGACAGACCTGAAACGCCTCGGAGACACATGTCCAATCCCGCAGAGTCCGACGAGACCCCGATCACGTCGATCCAGCAGCTGGCCGACTACATCGCCGTCGGCTGCAAGCCGGCGGAGCGGTTCCGTATCGGTACCGAGCACGAGAAATTCGGCTTCCGCCACAGCGACCTGACCCCGCCGCCCTACGAACCGGAGGGTATCCGCGCCCTGCTGGAAGGCATGCTGCGCGGTGCGGGCGAGCCGATCCTGGATCGCGGCAACCCGATCGGCATCAAGCTGGCGGACCTGGCGTCGGTCTCGCTGGAGCCGGCGGGGCAACTGGAACTGTCCGGCGGCCCGGTGGCCAGCCTGCACGACACGCGCGCCGAATTCGACACGCATTTCGCCGAGGTCCGCGCCGCCGCGCGGCCGCTGGGCCTCGGCTTCGCCCCGCTCGGCTTTCATCCCCTGGCGACCCGCGCGGACATGCCGTGGATGCCGAAGGGCCGCTACGCCATCATGCGCCGCTACATGCCGCTGGTCGGCAGCCGTGGCCTGGACATGATGACGCGCACCTGCACCGTGCAGGTGAACCTGGACTTCGCATCCGAGACCGACATGGTGCGCAAGCTGCGCGTCTCGCTCGGGTTGCAGCCGCTGGCGACCGCTTTGTTCGCCAACTCGCCGTTCACCGAGGGCAAGCCCAACGGCCTGCTGTCCGGCCGCGCCCATGCCTGGCTCGACACCGACAACCAGCGTTCCGGTATCCCGGCGGTGATGTTCGAGGACGGGTTCGGCTTCGCGCGCTACGCCGAATGGGTGGTCGATAACGTGCCGATGTATTTCGTCTATCGCGACGGAATCTATCACGACGTGGCGGGACAATCCTTCCGCGACTTCATGAACGGGCGGCTGCGCGACTTCCCCGGGACCGTCGCCACCATCGGCGACTTCGCCGACCACATGACCACCGTGTTCACCGACGCGCGGCTGAAGCGTTTCCTGGAGATGCGCGGCGCCGATGCCGGCACGCCGGAGATGATGCTGGCGCAATCGGCCTTCTGGGTCGGCCTGCTCTATGACGACGCGGCACTCGCCGCCGCCGAGTCGCTGCTGCGCGGAGCGAGCTGGGCCGATTTCGTCGCGCTGCGCGCCGCCGTGCCCGCCCAGGGCCTCGCCACGCCGTTCCGTGACGGCACGCTCGGCGATCTGGCACGCATCGCGGTGGCCATCGCCCGCGACGGGTTGCGCGCCCGGGCGCTGCGCGATGCAGACGGGAACGACGAATCGGTCTACCTCGCCCCGCTGGAAGCCATCGCCGCCGGCGCCCCGACCCAGGCCGAATATTGGCTGAACCGCTACCGAACCGTGTGGAACGGCGACGTCCGGCCGATCTTCAACGAGGCCGCGATCTGACGTCCGAACGCAATCGCGCGCCTGGGGACTTGCCCCGGTAACGGTTCTCCTGAGAATGTCCCCGGCATGTCTGGCCCGTCACCACTATCGAAGAAGCGACCCCCCGAGATTGATCCCGCCGGGTCGGTGGCGGTCCGGTTGCGGTTGATCGGCCAGATGGAAGCCGTGACGCCCGGCGGGGTGAGCGTTCTGCCGCCCGGGCGCAAGACCCGCGCCCTGCTCGCGGTTGTCGCGCTCTCCACCCCACGCCCGGCGCTGCGCGGTCGGCTGGCCGAATTGCTCTGGAGCCGCCGCCCCGAGGAACAGTCCCGTGCCTCGCTGCGCCAGGAAATCCACCGGCTGCTGGAGGCGCTCTCGCCCGCCGGCAGAGAGATACTGAACGTCACCCGCGACAATATCTCGCTCTATCCGGGCGCGGCTTGGGTGGATGTCGAGGACGTGATGCGGGCGACGGCCGCCTTTCCGGACTCGCTGTCGCTGCTCGATGGCGATCTGCTCGAGGATCTGAGCGGTATCGATGCGACCTTCGATGCCTGGCTGACCACCGAGCGCGAACGCCTGCGCGACAAGGCGCGCATCGTGGCGGAAGCGCGGCTGAGCGAGCAGGAGGCGCCCGAGCCGGCGATCGCCGCCGCGCAGCAATTGCTGATGATCGACCGGGCGCATGAGGGCGCCTGGCGGGCGCTGATG
>PKWQ01000462.1 GCA_003133265.1 Acetobacteraceae bacterium | reverse complement strand
CCACGCAACGCGTTCGTGGCCGATTTCGTCGGCTCCTCCAATCTGGTGAGCGGCACGCTGCGGCCGGACCTGGCGCATGACGGGCTGATCGCGCTGGAAACATCGTCCGGCGATCTGGTGTATGGCGACCCGTGCGGCCGCACGCCCGGCGCCGAACCGACCCTGTCGATCCGCACCGTGCATCTGCAGTTCAGCAACGAGCGGCCGGAGGGGACGGTGAACGTGTGGCCGGTGCAGGTGCGCCACTGCGTGTTCCAGGGCGACTTCACCCAGATCCACGTCGCCTGGGGCAACCGCGACCTGGTGATCCGCAGCGCGGCGCTGCAGCCTGTGGCCGAGGGGCAGCCGGCGTGGATCGCGGCGGACCCGCGGCGGTGCGTGCTGCTGGAGGGCGAGTGATCCTGCGGGCTGGCGCTGGGTCAGACGCCAAGATGGGCGAGAAGCTGATCTTCCTCGCGCACCACCTCGTCGTTGGTCATGGTCCGGACGATGCGGCCGTTTTCCAGCAGGTTGTACCCGTAGCTCAATTGGATAGAGNNGGGGTTGGAAGTTCGAGTCTTTCCGGGCGCGCCAGTTCTAGCATTTCTTGCCAGTGCCATTCGGCCATCGGGCTCCCCGCGGGCCCGCGCGCATAGCAAACGGGGCGGCCAGAGGCCGCCCCGCGCTGCTGGTGCCGTGCCGGTTCCATTAGGCGTGGATGTGGATGTTCCCGCCGCCAAGATCGGTCACGCCGCTGAGGACGATCTTCATCATGTCGGCGCCGCCGGTGATCGATTCCGAAGACCCGCCCAGATTGGCATAGACGGCCGTGTTGGTGCCATCGGAATGCCACCCCACCGTATGCGCCGCCAGGGTGGTCGCGGCGCCAAAGTCCGCGGTCGAGATCGTCGTCAGACCGAGCGCGTTTTTGAAGTCGATCTCGTCGGCGGTGCTGCTATGCGTGGTGAAGTCAAGGATCGTGTCGGGAGTGGTGAGCGTGGAGTCGCTTTGGGCTGCGTACAGGAAGATGTCGCTGCCATTGCCGCCAACCAGGAAATCGGCGCCCCCGTTGCCCTGGATGGTATCGTTGCCGCTGCCGCCCAGTATGTAGTCCGTGCCATTGCTGCCATAGACCGTGTCGCCGCCGCCTTGGGCCGTTCCGATGTTGTTCGAGCTACCGATCGCGAATGTCTTGCTGTCGGTGTGGGACGTGCCGATCCAGACGTTGTAGGTTTGGGGGGTGAGACTGTTGTTTGCCGAGTCCGTCGCGACAAGGTTTAGCGTCGAATTGCCGGCCGCGACGCCGGTGACATCCAACACGCCGCCTGTGACCACGAAGCCCGACGAGGATCCGGCCCCGACCGAATAGGTGAAGGTGTCGCCGGGGTCCGGGTCGCCAGTGGCGACGAACGTCCCGAGATTGGCCAGACTGTCCCCCGCTTGGGGATTGAGGTTCAGCGCGATCCCCGTCGGCCCGCCCAGGTCATCGGTGGTGCCGTTGATGGTGATGTTGATCGTCTGCGGCGTGCCATCCTGGGAGTTGACGGTGAACGAGTCACTCAGGGGCTGGCCGTTGTTCAGCGCGTCGACCGTGGGATTGGCATTGTCGAGGGTATAGGTCCAGGTTCCGCCCGTGGTCATGGCGTAGCTGCCATAGCCGCTGGCGGTGGAGGTCGTGGCAACCGCCTGGAAACTGTTCTGGCCGGTGTCCGGATCGATTACGGCAAGCGTACTGCTGACCGTCGGCGTGCCGGGGTTCCCGGCGGCCGCCTCGACCACCGTGCCCGAGGTCGTGCCGGAGATCGTCGCCGGATCGTTGCTGCCGATGATGGTGATGGTGACCGGGGTCGTTGCCGTGCCGTCCAGGCTGGTCACGGTGAAGCTGTCGGTCGTCGTCACCCCGGCGCCGAGATGCTGGATCGCCGCCTCGTTCGCGGTGTAGCTCCAGTTGCCGCTGGCATCGACGGTGTAGCTGCCGTCGGTGGCGCTGCCGTTCGTCACGACCTGCGCATGCGACTCGCCGTCGTCCGGGTCGATCACCGTCAGCGTGCCGCTCGCCGTCAGCTGCCCGCCGTCGGTTACGTTGCCAGCGGAGACGCCGGAGATCGTCGCCGCGTCGTTGACGCCATGGATGGTGATCGTCACGGGCTGTGACGCCGTGCCGTCCAGGCTGGTCACGGTGAAGCTGTCGGTCGCGGTCACCCCGGCGCCGAGATGCTGGATCGCCGCCTCGGTCGCGGTGTAGCTCCAGTTGCCGTTGGCATCGACGGTGTAGCTGCCGTCGGCGGTGGGGCCGTTCGCCGCTATCGCCTGCGACTGGCCGTCATCCGGGTCGCTCACCGTCAGCTTGCCGCTCGCCGTCAGCGTCCCGCCATCGGTCACGCTCCCGCTCGCGACGCCGGTGATCGTCGCCGGATCGTTGACGCCGGTGATGGTGATGGTGACCGGGGTCGTTGCCGCGCCGCCATGGTGGTCATCGACCTGGACGTTGTAGGTGACGGTCAGCGTCTCGCCTTGCGCCAGGAAGTCGAACGTCTTGTCGGCCGCGTTGAAATTCCAGGCGAACGAACCCTGGTTGGTGCCGGTAGAATCGGTGGTGGAGGCGATCGACAACGCGTTGGCCAGCGCGGTCATCGTGTCGGCCGAGACGCCGCCGCCGCTGCACGTGACCGTGGGCGAACCGACCACGGTTACCGTGTGCGTGTCGCTCGTGTCGTTATCGCTGAAGCCGACAGTGCCGGTCGTTGTGTCGGGTGTGCTGCTGCCGGTGGCGCTCGCCTGCTCGGAAATCGCGCCGGTGGTGCCGGTCGAACCGATCTGCACCGCGTCGTTGGTGCCGTTCCATTGCACCTGCACGGTGTTCCAGCTCAGCGTCCCATTGGCCAGCCGGATAGCGTAGGTGAAGGAGTCGTCGATGTGTTCACCGACGCCGAGATGATGCACGGCGGTATTGAACGAACCGCTCAGCGTCGAGACGTCGTATTTCACCTGGCCGTTTTCGATCCAGATCTTGGCGCCGTTGGCGCTGCGGTCCGAGGTCAGGGTGTCGCCACTGGTGTCGCTCGTGTACGAGGTGTCCTGTGCCAGCAGGTCGGTCGGCGCGGATATGCCGGCCACGGTGGTGGTCTTGCTGGTGCCGTCGTCGAGCGACCCAGAATGGCCTTGGCGCCACCGCCGTCGAGCGACAAGACGTTGAAGCTAAGGATGCCGGACGTGCCGTCGGTTTCGTTCCAGGTTTCAGCCACCGCCGCGCCCGAGTTGGACAAAGTCAGCGTTGTCGGGGTCGAGTTTCCGGAAACCGTGGTGGTGCCGGTGTTCGAGATGGTGGCCATGTTTCGCTCCCATTTATTGTGCTGCTGGTGCCGGCATAGTGCCCCCACCGCCGCAACGTCTGGTTGCGGCGCGGGCGTCGAGACGTCGCAATCCGAAGATGCAGGCTGCGTTCCCCACGATGCGCAACTTGCCCATCCTGCGCTCGGCCTATTCGTCGCCGTGCGCATCCGAAACGATACGACGGACGATTAACAGTTCATTTTCTAGATTGCAACGGATAATTAACCTTCATACGAAATAATTTCGTGTCCATTTATCTCATTTTTGACACAGTCAATCAACAGTCGTTACGTTCGGTTTGAAATCGCGTATGGGAGGCGATTGTGGCGGGTGCGGGAATTTATAAAATCCAACCGCCTGTCAGGCTGATTGACGTTGGAATTTCTTGCCGCGCCCCTGGTTTTGCCGTCGCGGCCAGGTGTTGCATTGCGTGGCGTGCATGGCAAAGGTTGAGGAAAAGCGGGCGGTGGCCGGGCGGATGGGCGGAATAAGGCGGCTGCCGGCCCCGCCAGTTTTCAGGCCCGCAAGGGGGGATATAGGCGCGAGGAGGTACCGGCCGGTCGGCCGATACCCCCCCTTCTTGTCGCTCGGGCGCGGCCCTCAGGCGGGCGCGACCGCGTTATCCCAGAATCGGATCGCTCGCCGGCTCAGGCGCTGTAGCCGGGCGCCAGGCTGAACGCGCCGTCGCGGAACGAGTTGCACTGGATCATGATGACTTCGTTGTCCGGGTAGCCGTTGTGTTCCTTCGGCGTGAAGCTGATGTGGCCATTCATCCCCGGCCATGCCTTGAGCGTGTTCCAGTAGCCGGCGATCTCTTTCGGACTGCTGCCAGCGTGCTTCACCGCGTCGGCGATCATTCTGGGGCCGTCATAGCCGATGGCGATCCACCACAGCAGGGTGTCGTTCATGTCGATCTTCGCCTTGCGCAGGCGGCCCAGGAACTCCTCCGTGGCCGGCGGCAGCTTGCCGGCCGCGTTATAGGAGCAGGGAAGGAAATTGTTCGAATAGACCTTGGCCCAGTAGTCGGGCTTGTCCAGCAGCGCCTTGGTCTGGCCGGAGCCGAGGGTCGTCTGGCCGACGATCGGCACGTCCCAGCCCATCTGCGAGCGCGTGTTGATGATGCGGGCGAGGAAGCCCGCATTCACGCTCCAGGGCATGATGACCTGCGCCCCGGCGTTCTGCATCCGCATCAGCTCCGGCTTCAGGTCCGGATTGGCCGCGTCGGCGTTGCCCGCATAGACCACGTCCGCTCCCTTTGCCTTGAGCATCGGTACATAGGCATCGACCGATGCCGTGCCGTAGCCCGTGGTGTCGCTGATCACCGCCACCTTCTTGAGCTTCATTACGTCCATCACGTAGCGGGTCGCGGCACCGCCGACCTGTTGGTTGCTGCAGATATTGCGGAAGGCGAGCGGGTATTTCTCCACGTCGATCAGCGCATCGACCCAGCACGGATCGAGCTGCGGTATCCCGGCGCGGGCAATCAGCGGGGTGGCCGCCAGCGACTCGCCGGAATTCAGCGGCCCCCAGATGACATGGACGTGCTCCTTGCGCGTCAGTTCGGCGACCGCGTTGACCGCCTTGGTGGGGTCGCTCTGGGTGTCGCGGATAATGNNCGGATGATGAGTTCGATCTTCCGGCCGTTGACGCCCCCGGCGGCGTTGATTTCATCGACCGCCAGCGTGGTGCCGCGACTGATCGCGACGCCGGTGGAGGAACTGGGCCCGGTCAGCGCCGGCAGGTAGCCGATGCGGATCGGCTCGGCGGCGGCGATCGCGGGCCGGGCAAGGCCGGTGGCAAATGCGGCGGCGCCGGCGGCGGACCCCGCCAGGACGTGGCGACGGGTGATCGGCATCTGGACCCTCCTCAGTGTTGTTTGTGTTATGCTTACAACGTTTTTGCTTACAACGGAGAATGCGTAATCTAACGCTCGGCGGGGCGGCCTGACAAGGCGGCGCTGGTCCGTTCCTCCAGTGCCGTCCGAACGACCCGCGCGAGTTCGTCCTTGCGGTACGGCTTGGTCAGCAGCCGGAAGTTCGGCATGTGCGCGCCACGTTCGATCAGCGTATCGCCGGTGAATCCCGATGTCAGCAGGATCTTGATGCCAAGCCGGTATTCAAGGGCGCGATCCGCCAGCGCGTAGCCATCCAGCCGTCCGGGCATGACGACGTCGGTGAACAGCAGGTTCACATGTGGTTCGTCCTGTTCCAGGATTCTCAGCGCCGCCTCGCCATTCGCGGCCTCGATCACCCGGTAGCCAAGCGATTTGAGCTGAGCCACCGCCGTCAGGCGAAGACGCTCGTTGTCTTCGACGATGAGAATGGTTGCCGTGTCTGTCTGCTGCGATGCCTCGGCGGGCGCCGCGGATGCCTCCTGAAGCCCCGCCGCTTCGGCCCGTGACAGGTAGATCCGCAAGGTGGTGCCGTGGCCGGCTTCGCTGTGGATATCGATGTGGCCGCCTGACTGCTTTACGAAACCATAGACCATGCTGAGACCCAACCCTGTCCCATGCCCCGGTCCCTTGGTCGTGAAGAACGGGTCGAAGACATGCGCCAGGGTTTCCGGCCCCATGCCGCCGCCGGTGTCGGATACTTCGATCGACGCGTACTCGCCGGGCACGACGCCTGGATTGGCCGCCGTATAGTGCTCGTCGAGATGGACGTTGCGGCTGGAGATCGTCAGCGTGCCGCCCTGCTTCATGGCGTCGCGGGCATTGTTGGCCAGGTTGACGATCGCGCTGTCCAACCGGGCGCCGTCGATCTTCACCGGCCAAAGATCCACGCTCAGCTTCGTCGCGATCCGGACGCCCTCGCCGAGCGTGCGCTTCAGCAGCTCGGCGATCACCCCGACCCTTTGGTTCAGGTCGGTGGTCACGGGATCGAGCGGTTGGCGGCGCGCGAAGGCCAGCAGGCTTTGGGTCAATTCCGCGCCGCGCGCCGCCCCGCTCAGCGCGGCATCGATCAACATGGTCCGGTCTGGATCGGACGTCGTTATCTCCCGGAGCAGATCGAGATTGCCGATGATGACGCCAAGATAGTTGTTGAAATCATGGGCCATGCCGCCGGTGAGCTTGCCCAGGGCTTCCATCTTGGTTGCTTGCGCGAGCTGTGCTTCCAGCGCCCGTCTCAGCGTGATGTCGCGTACCGCGGCGGCGGTCATGACGCCGTCCTCGGTTTCCACCTGGGCGAGAGCGATCTCCGCCGGAAACAGGGTTCCGTCCTTGCGCCGGGCCTGGAGTGCGCGCTGGCCTGCGGCCATGCGGCGCGTTTCCGGTGCCTTTATGAACGTTTCCCGCAAGTCCCCATGGCGCTGCCGGACGGATGGGGGCATCAGGATTTCGATGGACTGGCCGATCAACTCCGTCCGCGTCCAGCCGAAAATCTCTTCCGCCTGGCGGTTCACCAGCACGATGCGGCCTTCCCGGTCCCACAGCACCAGGGCGTCGGGGGCGAATTCGAACAGATCCCGATATTGCCGGCGGTTGCGCTCGCGAATCATCTCGGCGGTGACCGCGAGTTCGAATATCTTCAGTGTTTTGACGATGGACGCGCCATCCCGGAGCGGCGCGCGCGCCATCACGCCGAGATGGCCGAGTACCCGCCCGCTCTGATCGAGCAGGGGGACGGCGCCGTAGGACTCGATCGCCCGTTCCACCAGGAATTTGTGCGCCGGGAATTGTCGATGGGCGCCGCGCTCGATAACCCTGACGGCGCCCGTCAGGACCGCCTCGCCGGCCCTTCCCGCGACCGGATAGCGCATGTTCGGGATAAGGGCGCCGTCCTCCACCAGCGCGACCGTCTGTAGTTCGCCCGGGTTCGCGGGGTTCACACGGGTGATGAAGGCGAAGTCGGCATCGAGTATGTCGGCGAGCCGGATCGTCACCTGTTCATAATAGGCCTGGCCCTCGAAGGCGATCAGATCGGTCGAGGTGGCCTGCGTGGCCAGTTCGATCCGCTTTCGTTCCGTGATATCGGTCAGGGTGCCGACATGGCCGGTAACGACGCCCTCCGGAGACAGGATCGGCCCCGCCTGACTCATCACCCAGACGACCGTTCCGTCGGCACGCACATACCGGTGTTCGGAATGCAAGGGCGCACCGTCACGAATGGCCGCCGACCACGCATCGGCGACACGCGCACGGTCATCTTCATGCACATGCCGGGTCCAGCCATCGCCCACGGCATCCTCCCCGGGGAGACCGACGATCTCCAACAAGCGGCGGCTCACCTCAAGGCTGTGTCCCTCGGCATCGAAACGATATATGCCGATCGGCGACACGTCGGAGAGCAACGAGAAGACCCGCTCGCCGGCCGCCGCCCGCTCCATGGCCTCATGCACTTCGGTGACGTTGTCGTGAGCGACGACCACCCGAACCGGGCCGTCCGAGGGAAACCGGGACACCCGGCAGAGGAACCAGCGCTGTTCGTTCGGCGTATGGCAGGAGTATTCGTAGGTGAACCCGTCGCGCCGGCCGGCGATCACATCGCGGATGCCCGCCGCGACCGCATGTGCATCCTCGGCACACGCGCCCGTGGCGCCCTCGCAGACATCCAGGTAGTTGGCGTCCTGGCCGGTCTGCTGCCAGTCGAGGTCGCTCGCGGCGGCGAAGTGCCGCCAGGCGATGTTGGTGGCGAGGATCCGGCCGTCGCCGTCGAGCACCGCCACATGGGCGTCGATCGCATCCAGCGTCGCGTTGTTGAAGCGCAGGCTTTCCGCCAGGGCCGCCGTGCGCTCCGCCACGCGATGCTCCAGCGTCGCGTTGGCATCGCGGAGGGCGCGTTCGGCATCCTTCAACGCGGTGATGTCGGTCCATATCCCGACCGTGCCCACCCATTTCCCGCTCTGGTCGTAGCGTGGCGCCGGCTTGTTGATGCAGGAAACAGACGTCCCGTCCGGCCGGCGCAACACGATCTCATATGGTTCGGTGCTGCCCGCCGCGCGTTTTTGCAACTCCCGATGGAAAACAGCCGTGTTTTCCTCATCGACGAACGTCAGGATGTGCTTGCCCACAATGTCCTCGCGCGATCGTCCGAGGATTGCGACCATCGCGGGATTGACGTCGGTTGCGATGCCCTTGTTGTCGGTGAACCAGAACCCCTGCTGGGTCGTTGCCACGATCGCCGATAACAAATGCCGGTGTTCGTAAAGCGCTCGTTCCGCCTTTCGGCGCTCGGTGGTGTCGAGGTAAATCGTGACGAAGCCACCGCCGGGGATCCGCTGGCGCCGGAGCTCAAGGCTGCGCCCATTGGGTCGCGCGCGCTCCCAAACATTCCTGTCGGGCTGCCAGCGCTCCTGGATGATCCGGTCCACCTCGGCTTCCGGGTCGCACGGCCCGAACTCACCGGCGCGAGCCTGTGACAGGATAAGATCGCGGTGCGGTATTCCCACCCGCAGCATCGCGGGATCGATGCCAATCAGCTCGGAAAGGTTCGGGGTGGCGAGCGCCAGGCGCATGTCGCTGTCGAGAACGATAATGCCGCCATCGATATTGGTTACGATCGTCTTCAGCAATGCCGCTTGGCGCTCCACCTCGCGCTCATGCGATTTTGCTTCGGTTATGTCTCGATAGAGTTCGAGACGTCCCCCGCCTTCGATCGGCAGGATACGGCCCTCGATCCACTTTCCATGCTTGAATTGCCGTTCGTAACGGTACGCGCCGTGCGCCGCGATCTCTCTGTCCTGAGCCGCGATCCGCTCGCTGACCAGCGTCTCCAGGTTGCCGGGGCCGTATTCGCCTCGGCGCGCCATTTCGAGCCGCGCGAAGCGCACCGGGTCCGGCGAGGCTCGCACAACTTCCTTGTCGAAGGCCAGTAGCGCGAATAGCTGATCGTTCATGATCACATCGCGCTGGTTCGCGTCGGTGATCTGCACGCCATCGGGCATCGCCGCCAGCATCGCATCCAGGATGCGCGTCTTGGCGAGCAAACTGTCCTGGGCATCTTGGGGCGCGGTGACATCGTGCCCGGTGCCGCGGTAGCCGAGGAAGGCGCCGTGGGCGTCGAACATCGGCTCGCCGCTGGTCCGGCACCAAACCGGCTCTCCGTCCTTGCTCAGGGTTTGGTAGAGAAAATTCTGGAACGGCTCGCGCCGGTCCATCGTCGCCGCCAGCTCCGCGAGCCGCACGCGGTTTTCCGGGTTATCCGCCGCACCTTCCTGGTGTATGTGGCCAAGTGTGCCTTGCTCATTCAGACCGCTTTGGTTGCCGCGCGGCGAAAAATAGACGAAGCGGCCGTCCGGGCCGGTCTCCCACAGCCAGTCGGCGGCGATATGGGCGAAATCGGCGAACCGCCGCTCGCTCGCGGCCAGGTGGGCGGTGCGTTCGCGTACCTGTTCCTCCAGCCGCTCGTTGGCCTCGTGCAGCGTGCGTTCCAGGCGGTGCTTCAGCAGCGCCATCTGGATGGTGGCGTGCAGTTCGCGTTCCCTGAACGGTTTCATCAGATAGCCGAACGGGTCGGTCTCCCCCGCGCGGCGCAGCAGGGCGTCATCGGAGTAGGCGGTCAGGAAGACGATCGGCAGGCGACTCCGCTCCCGCAGGCGACGCGCGGTTTCGATGCCGTCGATCTCGCCGGCCAGGTTGATGTCCATCAGCACCAGATCGGGCGCCGTCTCGGCGATCTGCCCGATCGCGACCTCCCCCCGCGCGGCGGCGCCGCAGACGACGTAGCCGAGCTGGCTCAGACGGTCCCCGATCTCCATCTGGATCAGGGCCTCGTCCTCGACGATGAAGATGCGCGCGGCGGGTTCGTTCATTGGACTGCTTCGGGAAGGGGGAACGAAACCGTGACGGTCGTGCCGGCGCCGCTGGTGGCGGCGATGGTGCCATCGATCTGGGTGACGAGCGCGTTGATCAGCTGCCAGCCGAAGGAGCCGGCCGATTTGGTGTCGAAATCCGCCGGCAGCCCGACGCCGTTGTCGCTGACCGTCACGGTCATGCGGCCATCGGTGTTGACGGCGCGAACGGCGATCTCGCCGTGGCGTGCGTCGGGGAAGGCGTATTTGAAGGCATTGAGTAATAGTTCACAGACAATCATACCACAGGGCTGCGCGACCTCCAGCGGCAGCGCATCGTCGTCCGCCTCGACGCGCGTCGTGATGCGCTGGTCCTGATGAGGCTGGGACTCCGCGAGCTGCCGGACCAGGCTTCGCAGGTATCCGCCGAAGTCGATACGAGTCAGTTCGGCGGACTGATAGAGCTTCTCATGCACCAAAATCATCGCGCGCAGCCGTTCGCGCCCGTCGGTGAAGGCGGCCAGATCGTCGGGGTCCTTCACCTTTCGCGCCTGGAAATACAGCAGGCTGGCGATGATCTGCAGGTTGTTCTTCACCCGGTGGTGGATTTCCCGCAGCAGCGTGTCCTTCTCCGCGATCGACCGGCGGAGCTGCTGCTCCGCGAGAACCTTCTCGGTGATGTCCTGCGCGGTACCGGCGGAACGAAGCGGCCGGCCAGCGTCATCGTACCAGGTTTGGCCCCGTTGCTCGACCCACTTGATGCGCCCGTCCGGCATGAGCAGGCGGTGCAGGGTCTGGTGTGGCGTGTGGGCGGCGACGGAATCGGTATAGGCCTTGTCGATCACGGCCAAATCGTCGGGGTGGACCGCATTGAGAAACGCTTCGTAAGAGGCCCCGAACCGAGCCGGGTCGATCTCGAAGATGCGATAGATTTCGTCCGACCACACGAGGTGGTTGGAAACCAGATCGAGATCCCATGATCCTAGGTGCGCCGTCTTCTGCGCTTCGGCCAGCCTTGTCTCGCTCTGACGAAGGCCTTCGTTCGCGCGTTGGTTTCTGCCGATCATCCGGACCGCGAACAGGCCGAAACCCAGGATGATCGCGGTGACGGTGCCCGCGGCCTCCAAGTACTGGGACTTGCGCGCTTCGTACGGCGCCAACGCGACTTGCAGCGATGTCCCGATCGCCACGACCAGTGGATAGTCCGTGAGAGCGCGGTAACTGGAGATCCGGGGGACCTGGTCAACCGTGCTTTCCCGGATGAACCCACCATGGTCAGCGGCCGGAAGGTCCTGCGTGAACAGCTTGGATTGGGACAAGTCCTGTCCCGCGCTGAATTTCGAGATGTCCTCTCGCGCGCGCATGATCCCGTCGCGACCGATCAGGTTGAAGACCGAATCCGCGCCGAGGTCGATTGCCGTGTAGAGTTTCGCCAAATAGGCGGGGTCCAGTCCGTATACCGTGATGCCGCCGAACGATCCGTCCGCTTTGTTTATGCGGCGCGACAGGTACACCGTCCATTTTTGGGTGGTGGTTCCAAGCCTGGGCTCGCTGATGAAGATGCCCGGCGTATCGTGCTTCGTATGGTATTGGTGGTTAGAGTTGCGACTGAAATTGACCGGCGCGGGCGGCGGGATGTTTGCCAGGATCAGCTCCCCCGTTTCGTCGCTGATGCTCAGGAGGGTCGCCGGATCGAGATAGAGACTCCCCATCCTGGCGTACTCGACCAGGTCGAACGCCTTGCCACGGCGCTGATACTCGGAGACCATCTGGTCCAGCGTGATATCGGCCGCGCGGATCGTTCGGGTGACGTTTTCCGCGAACACCCTGGTGAGATTGCCATTCTCCCGGTGCCGGCTTTCGATGGCCAGCGTGCGATCGGTTTGCAATGCCACCATCACGCCAGCCCACATCAGGCCGATGACCACCAGACAGGCAGCGGCCACGGCCGCGCGCGAGCGGTAGCGCGGCAGGTTCTTCCGCACTCTCATTCCGTGCGGAGCGCGATTTTCGATCGTTCAGCAGCGGCATCGTGCGCGCTTTCGGCGGCAACTGCCAGTTGCTCTAACGCTGAGCGTGCGGCCGGAAAATCGATATGCGCGCGGACAATACGCTTATGCCTCTCCACGTCGCCTGTCCCGATGGCCCGCGCATCGGCATGCACGCCAACGCGCGCTTTCGTCAGGGCCTGGGTGAAGGCCTGCACCGCCATCCCGTCATATCCTCGTAGGTAGTTTCCTGGTGGGCGTGACGATCAGTATCGGCAGCCGACGATGGCTCCGCAAGAACTCTGTCCTCGGAGTGTCGATCCGACGCGCCATCGGTATCAACGGGCGCGCGGCGTCAAAGCGGCGTCCACTCCGCCCAGCAGTCGGCATTTTCATAGACCGTCACCCGCGCCAGCCCGGGAAGCGCGGCCGCGACCCGCTCGGCGATCCAGACGGCGATCGCCTCCGCCGTGGGGTTCTCCAATCCGGGTACGTCATTGAGCATCCGGTGATCGAGCTGCACGCGCAGCGGCTCGAATATCGCGTCCATGTCCCAGAAATCGATCACGAAGCCGGTTACGCTATCGACCGGCCCGGCGACCGTCAGGACGACCCGGTAGTTATGGCCATGCACCGCACTGCATCTGTGCGTTGGCGGAACGCCGGTCAGCCGGTGTGCCGACTCGAATGCATAGGCCCGGGAAACGCTGATCATGCTGGCTCCATGTGTTCGATTGCCCGGGCAGCGCGTCCCCGAAGAACTCGACCTTTCGGCCGTCCTGGCTAGGTGACTGGCTTTCCTTGGGGAACTGGTGCCGACGCGGAGGGTCGAACTCCGGACCTACTGATTACGAATCAGTTGCTCTACCACTGAGCTACGTCGGCAACCGGACATACCGGCGGGCGGGCGAACGCGGCCATATAGCGCCGGTGCGTGGGGGCCGCAACTGCTACGCCGCCGGCGAGGCAAGTTCCAGGCTCGGCGGGGGTTTGCGGATCGCGCCGATCAGGGCGCGCACCTCGGCGCGGGCGGCGACGTGGCTCATGCCCATCTGGATCGCCAGTCCGGCCTCCTTCACGTCCATCAGGGTCAGGCCTTGCAGATACAGCTCGCGGAAGATCACCCGCTCGCCGAAGCCCTTCACCGTTCGGAAGCCGATCCGCTTGGCCAGCGCCTCCAGCGTCGCGCCGACGTCGCGCTTGTTGCGGGCCTCGCTGGCGCCCAGCCGGTTGCGCATCACGATCCAGTCGATCCGCGCCCGGTCGCGCAGCAGGCGGCGCTTGCGGGCCTCCCATACCATCTCGCTGTAGACCGTCGGATGCACCACCGCGTGATTGTCAGGGTCCACTTTCGCCAGCATGGCGAAATCGACGAAGCTGTCGTTGATCGGCGTCACCAGCGTATCGGCGTGCGAGTGGCCGAGCCGGCTCAGGAAGGTGTCGGAGCCCGGGCAGTCGATCACCACGATGTCGCAATCCGCCAGCGCCGCCATCGCGCTAGCGAAGCGCGTGGCTTCCTCCGCGTCCGCCTCTGCCCGGCTGTCCAGCGTGCTGCGATGCACGGCGGCGAAGCGGGGCAGCGGCAGGTTGATCGACTTGCCCCGCGCGAACGCCTCGCGCGCGCCCAGATAAGCCGACAGCGTGGCCTGGCGCGCGTCCAGGTCGATCGCGCCCACGCGGTAGCCGTCGCGCAGCAGCCCGACAATGATGTGCATCGCGGCGGTGGACTTGCCCGAACCGCCCTTTTCGTTGCCCAGTACGATGACCTGGGCTCGTCGCTCGATCGTGACGCTCGCCAAAACCGGTTTTCCCATGAGTGTGCGGCGATGTTATGCCAATGCTGCGGGGGATCGTCCATCGCGGTCCGGCGCCAGCGCGCAGAGGAACATCCATGGCCGAGCCGATCGTCTTCCTGACCCGCACGGATGCCCCGGAGGCCATCGCCGGGGCGCGGATCGTCATTGCCGACGCTGACACGCCGGCCGGAGCGGCCTTGTTCGCCGCCGGCCCGGACCTGCTCGCCTTCGTGCGCTGGGGCAGCGATTTGGCCGGCCTGGACATCGCGGCGGCGTCGGCGGCCGGGGTGCTGGTGGTGCTGACCGAGCGGGCAGGGACCGAGGCGGTGGTGGAATCCGTCCTCGCCGGGCGGGTTCCCCCGGGCGCGGTGAACGCGGCTTCGGCACACCGGCTGCGCGGCCTCGCGCCGCCGCCGCCGCCGGAGATCGGCGGCAAGGACGGGCCGGAGCCGACGCGCTACGGCGACTGGCAGCACAAGGGCCGCGTCAGCGATTTCTAAGAGCCGCGACGGGCCAGCGCGGCGGTGACGGTGTTTTCCAGCAGGCAGGCGATGGTCATCGGCCCAACCCCGCCCGGCACCGGGGTGATCGCCCCCGCATGGCCGAGGCATTCGTCGAACGCGACATCGCCGACCAGCCTGCCGTCCGCGCGGCGGTTGATGCCGACATCGATGACGGTCGCGTCGGTGCCGATCCAGTCGCCGCGCACCATCTCCGCCCGTCCGACGGCGGCGACCAGGATTTCGGCGCGGCGGCATTCGGCGGCCAGGTCGCGGGTGCGGGAATGCGCCACGGTCACGGTGGCGTCGGCCGCCAGCAGCAGCAGCGCCATCGGCCGCCCGACGATCGCCGAGCGTCCGAGCACCAGCGCCCGCGCACCGGCGGCGACGACGCCGGCTTCCGCCAGCAGCCGCATCACCCCGAGCGGGGTGCAGGGCACCAGGAACGGGTGGCCGCTGGCCAGCTTGCCGGCGTTCACCGGGTGGAAGCCGTCGACATCCTTGGCCGGATCGATCGCCTCGATCACCGCCTGGGTGCGGATCTGCGGCGGCAGCGGCAACTGCACCAGGATGCCGTCGATTTCGNNTCGGCGGGCAGGCGGATGGTCTCGGCGGCGATGCCGGCGGCAAGCGCGGCACGATCCTTGTTGCGGACATAGACGGCGCTGGCCGGGTCCTCGCCCACCAGCACCACGGCGAGGCCGGGGCGGAACGGCAGGCTCGCCACCTGCACGGCCAGACGGGCGCGCAGGGCGGCGGCGACGGCCTTGCCGTCGATGATCCGCGCGCTCACAGCGCGCCCAATCGTTCGGCCAGCGACGCGGGGTCGCCGGTGACATGCAGGGTCTTTTCCCGGCTGGTCGGTCCGGCGGTCACTTGAACGGCGGAGGCCGGTATGTGCAGCGCGCGGGCCAGGGCGGCGCAGGCGG
>PKWQ01000250.1 GCA_003133265.1 Acetobacteraceae bacterium | reverse complement strand
GACATAGCGCCCGCCGCGCCCCAGTTCCGCGGTTTTCGCTACCACACCGGCGTCTCGGTCACGATCTACGCGCCGGGGCGGCATGAGGAACTGGGGCGCGGCGGGCGCTATGTCTGCGGCGAGGGCGAGCCGGCCACCGGCCTGACGCTGTATCCGGACGCGGTGCTGCGCGCGGCACCTCCGGGCCAGGCCCGCCCGCGCGTGTTCGTCCCCGTCGCCAGCCCGCGCGCCGCCGCCGCCGCGCTGCGCGCGCGGGGGTTCGCCACCGTCGCAGCACTCACCGCCACGCTGACCTCCACGGGGGACGATCTGGCCGAGGCGCGCCGCCTGGACTGCACGCACATCCTGCGGGACGGCGCCGCCGTTCCCGTCGACAACATTTAACCAGAAACCGGAGAGACCGATGGCCAACGTCGCCGTGATCGGCGCCCAGTGGGGCGACGAGGGCAAGGGCAAGGTCGTGGACTGGCTGGCCAGCCGCGCCGACATCGTCGTGCGCTTCCAGGGCGGCCACAACGCCGGCCATACGCTGGTGGTCGGCGATCAGACCTACAAGCTGTCGCTGCTGCCCTCGGGGCTGGTGCGCGGCAAGCTCGGCATCATCGGCAACGGCGTCGTCGTCGACCCCGAGGCGCTGCTGGCGGAAATCGCCCGGGTGACCGCGCAGGGCCTGACGGTCACGCCGGAGACGCTGCGCATCGCCGAGAACGCGGTGCTGATCCTGCCGCTGCATTCCGCACTCGACCGGGCGCGGGAAGAAGCGCGCGGGGAGCGCAAGATCGGCACCACCGGACGCGGCATCGGCCCGGCTTACGAGGACAAGGTGGCTCGCCGCGCCATCCGAGTCTGCGATCTGGCCGAGCCGCAAACGCTGTCCGACAAGCTCGACGAGTTGCTTCTGCATCACAATACTTTGCTGCAAGGTCTTGGTGCTGCGATATTCGTCAAGGAAGACCTGCTGTCGCGCCTGCTGGCGCTGGCGCCGCTGATCCTGCCCTTCGCCGAGCCGGTGTGGGAGCGGCTGGACGCGGCCCGCCGGGCCGGCAAGCGCATCCTGTTCGAGGGCGCGCAGGCGGTGATGCTGGATGTCGATCACGGCACCTATCCGTTCGTCACCAGCTCCAACACCGTCGCGGCCACCGCCGCCGCCGGCTCGGGGCTTGGTCCCGCCTCGGTCGGCACGGTGCTCGGCATCGCCAAGGCCTACACCACCCGCGTCGGCTCCGGCCCGTTCCCGACCGAGCTGAACGACGCGATCGGGCAGTTGCTGGGCGATCGCGGGTACGAGTTCGGCACCGTCACCGGCCGCCGCCGCCGCTGCGGCTGGTTCGACGCGGTGATGGTACGCCAAGCGGTGAAAGTCGGCGGCATCCAGGGCCTGGCGCTGACCAAGCTCGATGTGCTGGACGGGCTGACCGAGCTGAAGATCTGCACCGGCTACCGGATCAACGGCGCGCATTTCCGCCACCTGCCGGCCGCCCAGGGTGCCCAGGCGGCGGCCATCGCCGAGTACGAGACGATGGAGGGCTGGTCCGGCTCCACCCGGGGCGCGCGCTCCTGGGCCGATCTGCCGGCGCAGGCAATCAAGTATGTCCGCCGCATCGAGGAACTGGTGGAAGCCCCGGTCACCCTGGTCTCGACCAGCCCGGAGCGTGACGACACCATCCTGGTGAAGGATCCGTTCGAGAGCTGACGCGGCGCCGGGGACGTCGATCGCGTCTCCGGCGTTGGCGTTTCCTCAACCATTGGGGCGCAGCATCGGGAGCCTCTTCCGATTGGTCGCCGTTTCATGGTCAGCCCCTTCAGCTCCCCGGTTCAGCGTCGGAATGCGGCCTCCGGCCTGATCGCAGGCTTGTACGAGGTCGATCTCGCCAGCCCGCTGCCCGGCGCTGGCGGCGGCCTGCCGAGTTTCGCCGTTCTTACTGACGACGCTTCCGACCATGGCCTGATGGCGGTGCAGGTGCGCCGGCCGATGCTCGCCCGCGTCCACGCGTTGCAGACGCTGTCCGGGCCGATCGACGGGGTGCTTGCCCCGCTCGCCCACGGTCCCCACCCGGCGCCGGGTGGGGAAGGGGGATATTTCGTCGTCAGCCACGCGCCGCCCGGCCCGGCGCTGGTCCACACGATGCGCCCATGGGCCGAGGCGGACCTGCTCGATCGGGTGCTGCGTCCAGTGGCGCAGGGGCTCGCCCGGTTGCACGCCCATGGCGTGACGCATCGCGCCATTCGGCTCGACAATCTGTTCCATGCCGCCGTGGATCAGCCGGTGATGCTGGGCGCCGCCTGGTCCGCGCCGCCGGCCAGCCTGCAACCCGTGCTGTTCGAGCCGCCCGGTTCGGCGATGTGCCTGCCCTGCGGCCGGGGCGAGGGCAGTTTCGGCGACGACGTCTACGCGCTCGGCGTGGTGCTGCTGTGTCTGGCGCTCGGGCGCTTGCCGCTCACCGGTCTGGATGATGCCGCCATCATCCGGCGCAAGCTCGATTTCGGCAGTTATGCCGCCCTGGCCGGGGATGAACGATTGCCGCCGATGATCGCCGATCTGGTGCGCGGAATGCTGGCGGAGGACCCGGAGCACCGCCCGCCGCCGGCCTTGCTGCTCGATCCGGTGGCGGCCCGGGCGCGCCGTGTCGCGGCCCGCCCGCCGCGACGGGCGCAACGTCCGCTGGAGTTCGGCGATACGCCGGTCTGGGATGCGCGGCAACTGGCGTTCGCGCTGGCGGCTGACCCGTCGCGGGCGCCGCTGGCGCTGCGCAGCGGCGGTATCGACCGGTGGCTGCGGCGCGGCTTGGGCGATGCGGCCCTGGCAGCCCGGATCGATGAACTGGTTCGCCACCCGATCTCCGACGCCGCGATCAACGACGCCAGGAGCGACGCCCTGCTGACGACGCGGGTGGTCGCTTTGCTGGACCCGCTGGCGCCGGTGTGCTGGCGTGGCATCGCGGTCTGGCCGGACGGGATCGGGCCGGCCCTGGCCGCCGCGCTGGACTCCGACCCCGACAGCCTGACGCGGCTTGAGGAACTGGTCGCGGTGGAGGCGACCGATGCCTGGGCCCAGTCGCGCCCGGACCGCGGCGATCCCCTGGTGCGGCGGCTGGAGGCACGGCAGATGCATGTCTGGCAGCGCCTGCGCGGGCTGTCCGGTGGCCTGCCGCGGCTGATCTATCAGCTCAATCCGCTGATGCCGTGCGCCAGCCCGTTGCTGCGGGGCCAGTTCACCACCCGACTGGGCGAGTTGCTGCCGGCCCTGGAGGTGGTTTCCGCCAGTGTCGATCCCGCCAGCGTGCGCCCACTCGATCCGCATATCGCTGCCTTCATCGCCGCGCGCGCGGAGCGACGGCTGGAGGCGGAGATCGCCTCCGTGACCGACCACGATGAAGACGCCATCGGGGCGTGGGTGCAATTGCGCCTGTTCGTGGCGCTTCAGGCCCGGACCTACCCGTATCGTCTGCCCGGCCTCGCGGTTTGGTTGGCGCGGCGGTCCGCCGCGCTGCGCGATAGCTGGCAGAATCGCCGACGCCGCACCGACACCGAGGAGCGGATGCGGACGCTGGCCGAGGGCGGTATGCTGGCGCCGATGCTGGCGCTGATCGAGGACCCGCTGGCACGCGACGCCGATACGCGCGGCGCCGGCGACGCCGCCGCGGCGGTGGCCCGGATCGACGCCGAACTGCGGCGCATCCGCACAGGCGGCAGCGAGCGGGCGCAGCTCGCCTACCGTCTGGGTCAGGAGGTGGCCGCCGGTGTCGGGCTCGCTGCCCTGGCGGCGGTGCTGACCGTGGCCGCGTTGGGCTGATCGGGATGGAAGACCGGCTTCCGCCAATCTCCCAGCCGCCAATCTCCCAGTCGGCAGTCTCCGAGCCGGCGCCGGGCAAGCATCGCTCGTTTATCTGGCTGGAGGGGCTGGCGTGCGGCGCGTTGGCCACCCTGGCGACGCCGACCGCGCTGCTGCTGGCGGTGCTACTCGGCCCGGCCATGGTCGCCGCGCTGCTGGACCGTCAGCCCGGCCGTCCGATCGCGCGCGGTGTCGCGTTGTGCAGCCTGTGCGGCATCGTCGGGCCGGTGCGCGAACTCTGGGCCGCCGGACATACGCTCGGCACCGCGCTGGCCCTGGCCGCCGATCCCGATGTGCTGGCCTGGGCCTGGGGCGCGGCCGCCAGTGGCTGGCTGCTGTCGGAACTGGTGCCGGTGACGCTCCGCGTGGGGCTGGAGGCGTCCACCTTGTCCCGCGCCGCCCGCCTGCGCGCCGCCCGCGCCCGTTACGAGGCGGAGTGGGGCTTCCCGCCGCTGTCGGACGACGGCGGCGCGTCTGCGGGAGGTTAGGCCGCGGGCTGGCTCGCCATCCGCCGCTCGGCGATCTGGGTCTTCATCGCCTTCTGCAGCTTTTCGAACGCGCGCACCTCGATCTGGCGTACCCGCTCGCGGGAGATGCCGTATTCCCGCGACAGATCCTCAAGCGTGGTCGGCTCTTCCGAGAGCCGGCGCTGGGTCAGGATGTGCCGCTCGCGCGGGTTCAGCGTCTTCAGCGCGGTGGCGAGCAGTGCCTGACGTCCGCTCATTTCCTCCTGCTCGGCGAAGACGGTTTCCTGGCTGTCGCTCACGTCCACCAGCCAGTCCTGCCACTCGCCCTCGCCATCCAGCCGCACCGGCGCGTTCAGGCTATTGTCGGGCGCGGCGAGGCGGCGGTTCATGTTGATCACGTCCTGCTCCGGCACGGCCAGCGCGCGGGCGATTTTCGCCACCTGCTCGGGCTGCAGGTCGCCGTCCTCGATCGCCTGCATCTGGCCCTTCAGCCGGCGCAGGTTGAAGAACAGCTTCTTCTGCGCGGCGGTGGTGCCCATTTTCACCAGCGACCAGCTGTGCAGGATGTATTCTTGAATGGCGGCGCGGATCCACCACATCGCGTAGGTGGCCAGGCGGAACCCCCGATCGGGGTCGAACCGCTTCACCGCCTGCATCATGCCGACATTGCCTTCGCTGATCAGCTCGCCGACCGGCAGGCCATAGCCGCGGTAGCCCATCGCGATCTTGGCGACGAGGCGCAGGTGCGAGGTAACCAGCTTATGCGCGGCGTCCAGGTCCTCGTGATCCCGCCAGCGATGCGACAGCGCCAGTTCTTCTTCCGGCGTGAGCATCGGGAACTTGCGGATTTCCTGGAGATACCGCGTGAGGTTGCCCTCGGGAGCGACATTGATAACGGCGGCAGCCATTTTGAAACTCCTTTCGCCTGTTGACCGCGAGCCCGCCCGCGATGGCACGGAAACCCGGTCAGATGCGACTCAAGGCGTAAGCGACTGAAAGCCAGTCCAGGTACAGGATGGAACATTACATCCCGGGGGACGGAGCATTACATCCCGGAGACCCGCCCCTGGTTGGCGACGGCGTATCCGGACGATCCCCCCAGTACGGTGTACCCGTCCGCACTGTTCAAGTGGTTTATACAGGACTCATTTAGTCCTGTCAATTTTTCGGCGGCTTCATTGAGAATTATTCATTCAGCAAGTCGATGAGCGCCTGCATGTCCGCCGGCAGCGGCGTCTCGAATTCCAAGGCCGCGCCGGTGCGCGGATGAGCGAAGCCAAGTCGTGCCGCGTGCAGCGCCTGGCGCGGGAAGTCCAACAATGCACCGCGCGCCGGCTCAGGGACGGTACGGGCGGCGGCGGGGATGCGGCGAAGATAGACCGGATCGCCGACGATCGGATAGCCACGCGCGCTCAGATGCACGCGGATTTGATGGGTCCGCCCGGTGGCCAGCCGGCATTCCAGGAGGCTGACCGCGGCATGCCAGGTCTTCAGCGTGCGGTAGCGGGTCAGCGCCGTCTTGCCGCCGCGCGTGACCAATGCCATGCGTTTGCGGTCGCGCGGGTCGCGGCCGATCGTGCCCTCGATCTCGCCGGCGGGTGGGTTGGGCAGGCCCCAGCAGAGCGCCAGATAGGCGCGGTCCAGGTCGCGCGCCGCGAAGGCCGCCGACAGCACGGCGAGCGCCTGTTCGGTCTTGGCCACGACCATCACGCCCGACGTGTCCTTGTCCAGCCGATGCACGATGCCCGGCCGGCGCTCGCCGCCGATCCCAGGCAGGGTATCGCCGCAATGCGCCAGCAGGGCATTGACCAGCGTGCCGTCCTCGTTGCCCGGCGCCGGATGCACCACCAGGCCGGCCGGCTTGTCGAGCACGATCAGGTCGGAATCCTCATAGAGGATGGTGAACGGGATGATTTGCGCCGCCGGCTGTGCCGCGACGGGCACCGGCGGGACCAGCCGGTAGGTGGCGCCGGCTCTTGCCGCCTCGGCGGGTTCGCGCAGCACGGTCCCGTCGCGGCTGACGCGTCCTTCCTCGATCAGCGACTTGACGCGGGAGCGCGACATCGTGCCGATGGCATCCGCGAGGAACCGATCGACCCGTTGCCCCCTCGCCTCCGGGCCGGCGAGGATGGTGATCGGTTCGGGTGGTGGTGTCTGCTCGGCCATGACGGGAGCGGATAACGCGGATTGCCGCCCATGGGAAATTCTCTATGGGAAATCGGCTATGGCACGCAGTGAAGGAAAGCGCATGCGGGGTTTGAAGATCCTGACGATCGGTATGGCGGTGCTGATCGTCGCGGGCGTGGTGGTGCTGGGCGTGACGATTGCGCGGCGGCTGGGCACGCCCGTGCCGAGCATGGCGGCAACGGTGCTGCTGGACGAGCCCGCCGGCACCCGGATCGCCGGGATTGCCGCGGTGCAGGACCGTCTGGCGGTGCAGCTTCAGGGCGGCGGCCCCGACCGCGTGCTGCTGCTGGATGCCAAGTCCGGGGCGGTGCAGGGGAGGATCGGGCTGGCAAGGTAAGGGGGCGGGTTCGGGGGAATCTGCGGCGGGGCGCTTGAACTTGCCCGGTGTCTGGCCTAGAAGGCGCCCCTCGGCCACGGTCCCGTTCGTCTAGAGGCCTAGGACACCGCCCTCTCACGGCGGTAACAGGGGTTCGAATCCCCTACGGGACGCCAAGCAATTTCAATGAGTTATGGCGGAATAAGCTGCCCGATCCTGGCACCGCACCCGGTTTACCAAGAACCTTACCAAGAAAGCCTGTTCTGGACGGTAGCGAATGAGGGTGAACAACCGCCCTGCCAATCGACGGCGGTGGCGGTGTGATGTTGTGGCTGCGACGGGTCCGATTTGAGCGAGCGTATGGGAGGATCATATGGTAAGCGCACCTGCGCACAACGCCATTAGTCGCCCGAATCATCTCCTCTTGGCCAAAAGAGCCGTTTCGCCCCTAAGTGTCCGTCCGGACACATTGTGTGTCATTTGAGTCGGTTATAGGTCACAAAGATAACGGCTTGAACCGGCTTGAAAGTCTATGATTCTATGCATGGCACCGGATCGTGAGGTGCCGCATGTGGACGATCAAAAACCGCCCGCGCTACAACCGCGACAAGCTGCGTTATCCGAGCGACCTGACCGAGGCGGAGCGGGCGCATATCAAGCCGCTGATCCCCCCGGCCAAGCGTGGCGGCGGCAAACGGCGCGTCAACATGCGCGAGGTGATCCGCATGAGCTACCCCTCCGTGGGATTAGCATCGCGGCGTGCCATCAACCCAAATCTGACCCTGTCGCCGCTGCTCCGCCTACGTATCTTGTGGCGGCGCGGCCCTTTAGCCTTGTAGGGCATCAGTCATCCGGAGAACGAGGGAGAGGCCCTTTAGGCCCCACCCGTTGTGCTGCCCAAGCTCAGGACCGCAATTTTGTACCAACGCCCGCCCGCCCTGCTAATTCTTGCAACACGGCCAATGGCTCTCCATCTACTGACGGAGCGTCGCGACGGGGCGGTGGCTGGTCTGCGTCGTGCGGTGCAAGTTTGATCCAGCAAAGGGAAAGGTATGACCAAGCAGACCAAGACACAAAAGGAAATCGTCGAACGCGTGATGCACGAGTTCAAAGACGGCGAGCTTGAGCGCGGCCGTGGCGGCAAGGTCCCCAATCCCAAGCAGGCGATCGCCATCGCGCTCAGCGAAGCGGGAGCATCTAACCAGCAGTCGCCCAAACAGAACCAGCGCCGGCTTGCCGAGACCAAGCGAAAAGAGAGAGTCGGCCAGCCTGCGAAGGCCAGTCGGGAGACGGGCCCAACCCGGACGGAGCTTTACAACCAGGCGACGCGCAAAGGCATTGCCGGACGCTCCCGCATGAGCAAGGCGGATCTGCAGAAGGCGGTGAACGCGAGCGGCTGACGACGAAGCGGGCGCTCATGCCGATGCTGCCCGGCCTCTTCTCGTCATATTCGCGCCTCGCCTGTTCCAGCAGCCTGACGACCTCCTGGTCCGATGTCTGTGCGAATCTCAGTAGGTAGTTGCAACCATCCAAGAGCGGTCTGTCCAACTTGCAATTCGCAGATCAGGGTTGGTCTCGGCCACTGGCCGCGTCCGCCCATCAGCATCGGCCGCACCAGCGGGTGTTGCCCGTTGTGCGAGGACAAACCCGAAACGAGGAGAGCGGTCGTGCTACATGCGCAGATGCCCGAACCCGTGCCGGACTTTGAGCACCAGCCGGTGGAGGAGCCGCCGAGCTCAACGCCGCCCGTTGGGGAACTACCTCCAGGCGCGCCGGTGCCGACATCGTCCATTTCCGACGGATTGTCCGCAACAGGGCCGGAGCCTCGATCAAACGGGCTGGAGAGGCTGGTCCGCTGGTCAGGCGACTACAGCGGACAGGATGACGAGCGGATCATCGCTGGTGGGCGCTATGGTTCCAGGCTCGTGCAGCATCGCAAGTTGCTATGATCACGTTCCATCGGTGGCCGGCTATGCGCTCCTGCTGGCGGGGGACCGGCTTGGCAACGGCACTGCTGGTCGGTTCTGTGGCGGTTGCCCATAGTCAGGCGCCTCCACCCGTCCCGTCGATACCGCCGGACACACAGACCACACCGCCAGCTGAAATCATGCCGTCCCACCCGGCCAACGGACGACCCGCTCCGGGAGTGCCCGGCACGGATATCCAGCGCGGTCCGCAAACCGAGATCCCGGCACTGCTGCCACCGGACGGTCGGCCCGACACGCCCGGTGGCAGGACCAGCAACGGCGTTGCTCGCCCGCCCGATTCGGTGGATTCCGGAATCGACAAGGGAGCACCCGCGCCCGGCGCATTCCCGACGCCGGTTATTCCGCCCCCGGGCACGCCGGGCGGCAATCCAGCCGTGGTACCGAAATGAGCGAATCCTACCCGGTCGGCGCTACATCCAATTCGATCAGATCAGAGATGGGCTGCCGGCCGAGGTGCCCCGGCGTTGGTTGCGGGTGCGGCATCGGTGGCATTGTCAAACTAACTGGCG
>PKWQ01000321.1 GCA_003133265.1 Acetobacteraceae bacterium | reverse complement strand
CCGTGTTTGCGCCTCCCACGGTACTCGCCAAGCTCGCCGGCGCATGTGGCAACGAATGCTTTTCCGGCGTGCGCTGTGTATTCACGGGAACACAACCCCTCACAGCGGCACTCTACGAAAAAGCCTGCGCGATCTTCGGACCGGTAGTAAGGGTCACCTATGGAAAGACGGAATGTATCAACCCGATTACTGTTCTCGGTACTGACGACACTAACGCCCACTTCACGCTCGAAGAGCGGGCAGCGGGAACCTGCGTTGGCTGGCCAGCTCCTGGAGTCGAGCTCCAGATACATGCCGACGCCGACCGGGATGGCGGCGCAGACACGCCGGGTGAGGTCTGGTTGCGCGCGCCTCAGATGTCTGTCGGCCTGATCGATGCCGGACGCTTCAAGCCGCATGAGCCCGATGGCTGGCATCAGACTGGCGACTTGGGTCTTCTGGACGCACGCGGACGTTTGTGGCTCACAGGTCGCATCGCCGATGTGATCAAGACCGGCGGTTATCGCGTCAATCCCGACGAGATCGAGGCCCTGCTGACGGGGATTCACAACTGCGGCCCAGTGTGCGTCACTTCCCTGCCATCGGATTACTGGGGCGAGGTCATTGTCGCAGTCGCCGAAAATGCGGGCGCCGAATGGGATGCCGAGGCCGCCGGTCGTGTTGGAGTGCTCTCGCGCCACAAGCATCCGCGTGCATACCTGCGTGTCGAAAGCCTGCCGCGCAACCCGCAAGGAAAAATCAGTCGACGCCAAGTGCGTGAGCTGGTTCTTGCCACGCATGATTTTATCGACGGCCCGTATCCGAAATTGTCGCGCAAGGCCTCTTCTTCTTGCTGAACTATCCTGCGTCTCATCGCGCGCAAAATTCAAATGTTATTCAAGGCCGAATGCGCACCGCTCCGGTTCGAACATGCGCAAGTCGACCGCGGTCGCCATTGCCAGTCGCCTGCGCGGTTCAGGTGAAGCTTGTCGCAAATCTGGAAGACGTTGAGGTCGACCGCTGGGGGGCGTGGGGGCTGCACGAATGGTAGCAGGCAACCAGCACTCGCACCAACTACTACACTTTGTTTTCATCCCCGTCATGTCAGATCAGCATGGCACCATGTGTGGCGGGGGAGGCCATCCCGCCGAAGAACTTCACCGGGTTCTTTTTTTCGGCTTCATCCCGGGTCGAGCCAGCTGCTCCTGCGCTGCCTTGCCAGGCGATGCGATTCGAAAAGCGCCTTCCTCAGCAAGGGCGGAAAACTGCTGTGCGAGCGCCTCAACGACTTGTTGAATGGCTTGGGTGCTGCGGCCTTCCAGCGGCGAACAAATGACCAACAGGCGGTGAATGTTGGCATCGGCAATGTGGAACGCCTCGAGTCTGCCTGCCTTGATGTCTTCCTGATAAGTCGAAGCAGGCATGATCGACACAGCGTTCCCCTTGATCACTATCCGGCGAATGGCCTCCACCGAGTCGATCTCCATTGACGGGGTCAATTGTTTACCGAGCTTTCGCAGCTGTTCATCGACGACTGTACGAAAGCTCGAGGTGACAATCACTGGTTCACGGCACAATTCTTCTACGGTGTAAAAAGGCCGGATACCGCGCGCACCGGGAGCCGTGACGACCACCACTTCTTCCGATACCACCGGCTCCTGGCGCAACGAGGAGCTTCGTGGCGGATTAGTCAGTACTGCAATATCGATTCGTCCGCTCAGTAGCGGATCGAGCAACGCGGAGCTGAAACCTTCAACTACTTTGAGAGCTATGCCGGGTAAATAACGGCGCACATGTTCGACGCAGCCTGGCGCCACGATCGGAGCGAGCGTCGGCGACAACCCCAAAGTGACGGCGCCCTCGACCGAGAGCGGATGATCTTTGAGTTCACTTTTGGCAAAGTCAACCTCGCGTAGGATTCGCCGCGCGTGTTCGAGAAATTGCCGCCCGGCCGGAGTCAGTTGAATGCCACGCGGCAATCGGGTGAACAGCGTGGCACCAAGCTCTTCCTCGATATGCTGAATCTTGCGGCTCAGCGCGGACTGCACGATGCCCAACTCGCTCGATGCGCGCGTGATACTGCCAAGTTCAGCGGTCCAGACAAAGCACTTCAGTGCGCGCATGTCCATTCGGGATCTCCAGTGGTGAAAAGTCTATCCATGCTCATTTGGCATGGATGAGATGAAAACAAAACGTTGGTGTAAATGGTAATCGCCTGCCACCATTCGTGCAACTTAACCACCTCTGTTCTTTCGGCGACCCCGGAAACGACGCACTCAACGCTTTCGAGATGACAAAAAACCAAGGAGACATACCATGCGCAGACACTTCCTTCTCGCTGCCGCAGTCGTAGCCGCCACCCTTCCGCTGGCCAGCGGCCCGGCGTACAGCCAAGGCAAAGGGGACTATCCGAACAAGCCGATCCACATGATCGTCCCGTTCGCGCCAGGCGGTGCCTCGGACTTCCTCGCGCGGGCGATTGCGCCGCGCCTGAGCCAGACTCTGGGCCAGCCGATCGTTATCGAAAACATAGCGGGGGTGGCGGGCAACCTCGGTATGGAAAAGGCTGCTGCCGCCGCGCCGGACGGCTACACCGTGTTCCTCGGCAATGTCGGTACGCTGGCGATCAACCCGGCCATTTTCGGCAACAAGCAAAGGGTGACGGCGGCCGACTTGGCGCCTGTATCCCTGGTAGCCAATGCGCCCGATGTGCTGGTTAGCGGCACTGCGCTGCCGGTGACAACCGTGCGCGAGCTGGTCGACTACAGCCGCAAGAACCCGCAGACCATGAACTTTGCCTCACCCGGCAGCGGCAGCCTGAACCGGCTGGAGATGGAACTGTTCCGCGGCGTGGCAAATTTGGAGATGTTGCACATCCCCTACAAGGGCGGCGCGGGCCCGGCGATCGTGGACATCGTGGGCGGTCAGGTGCAGGTGATGTTCACCCCCATCCCGTCGGCGCTGCAGCTCATCCGCGGCGGGCGGCTGAGGCCCCTGGCTGTTGCCAGCAAGGAGCGGCTGCCCTTCCTGCCGGACGTGCCGACCATGGTCGAGTCGGGATATCCGCAGGTGGTCGGCGGCTCTTGGCAGGCTCTGATGTTTCCTGCCAAAACGCCGAAAGCCATCATCGCCCAGTGGCACAAGGTGATCGTCAAGATGATGGCCGAGGAGGCCATTCGCCAGCGTCTGTTGCAGGGCGGCGTGGAGGGCGTGACCAGCCGCTCGCCGGAAGAACTGCACGAATTCATCACCCAGGAAGCCACGCGCTGGGGTGCCGTCGCCCGCACGGCCCACGCCACTGCGGACTAAGCGTCTTCCATTCTCACATAATTGGTGTATCTGCTGCCATGACCGTCAAATCACGTCCCATCGGCCTCGCCATCATCGGCGGCGGC
>PKWQ01000474.1 GCA_003133265.1 Acetobacteraceae bacterium | reverse complement strand
GAACCTGCACCGCAACAAGCGCTCGATCACGCTCAACCTGAAGCTGCCCGAGGGGCGCGAAGTATTCGCCAGACTGGCGAAAAAATCCGATGTCGTGGTCGAGAACTACCGGCCCGACGTCAAGTTCCGCCTCGGCATTGACTACGAATCGCTCAAGGCGATGAATCCGCGCCTGATCCTTTGCAGCATTTCCGGTTTCGGCCAGGACGGGCCCTACCAGTCGCGCCCTGGCTTCGACCAAATAGCCCAAGGCATGAGTGGCCTGATGTCGGTGACGGGCATTCCCGGCCAGGGGCCGATGCGCACCGGCGCGGCAATCACCGATCTCACCGCCGGCTGGCATGCGGCCCTGGGCATCCTGACGGCGCTGCTCGAGCGCGAAGTGTCCGGCAAAGGGCAGTGGGTGCAGACCTCGCTGCTGATGTCGGGCATCGCCCTGCTCGATTTCCAGGCGGCGCGCTACCTGATGCAGGGAGAAGTACCGCCGCAGGTCGGCAACGATCATCCCACCAGTATGCCGACTTCGGCCTACGCGACCGCCGACGGCTATATCAATGTCGGTGCATCCGGCGAAGGCATGTGGACGCGCCTTTGCGCCGCGATCAAGCGGCCGGAACTGCTGGAACGGGCCGAATTTACCGGCGCGGCCAACCGCGCCAAAAACCGAAGCGTGCTCAATGCCGAGTTGAACAAGTCCTTTGCCGCCAAGACGAGCGACCAGTGGATAAATATTCTTAACGAGGCAGGGGTGCCCTGCGGTCCGATCTACAGCGTCGATCAGGTATTTGCCGATCCGCAGGTTCAGCACATCGGCGCCGCGGCGACGGTGAGGCATCCGGATCTGGGCGATATCCGGCTTGTCAACCAGGCGGTAACGCTTTCACGGACGCCCGCGTCGCTCGCCACGGCCACGCCGGGGCTGGGTCAGCACACTGACGAGGTGCTGGCCGAGACGGGCTACAGCGCGGACGAGATCGCCGGATTGCACCAGCGCGGCGTCGTTTAGGGACGATGGCCGGACGGCATCGATCGCCCTGGCTGCGCTTGCCCGATGTTGTCGTCCCGCCTTTCGGCGGATTTGTGACGAACGATTTTTTTGAAATTATTAACCAAGCTTAATGAACATCGAGGATAGATATGGCTGAACTCATCACGAAAAAGGAAAACGGCGTCGGCTGGGTGATTTTCTCCAACCCGGCCAAGTTCAACGCGGTCACTTACGACATGTGGGTGGAGCTGCCGAAGATCCTCGGCGCCTACGAGGCCGATCCCGAGGTGCGCGTGATCGTCATCACCGGCGAGGGCGAGAAGGCATTCATCTCCGGCGCCGACATTTCGCAGTTCGAGAAAAACCGCTCGAGCGCCGACGCGCAGGTCATGTACAACGCGGCGACCGCCGAGGCCTACAAGGCACCGATACGCTGCGCCAAGCCGGTGATCGCGCGCATCCGCGGCATCTGCATCGGCGGCGGGCTCGGCCTTGCCGCCGCCTGCGACGTGCGCATCGCCGCCGAGGATGCGGTGTTTCGCATGCCCGCTGCGCGCATGGGCCTCGGTTACGGCTACAGCGGCATCCAGCGCTTCGTGCAGATCATGGGCCAGGCCAACGTCGCCGATATCTTCTTTTCGGCGCGCAAGTTCGGCGCCGCCGATGCGCTGAGGATGGGCATGGTGAACCGCGTCGTGCCGGTCGCCGACCTCGACCGAGAAATCGCCGAGTACTGCCAGATGGTGGCCGAGAACGCGCCGTTGACCGTCGTTTCGGCCAAGTTTTCAATCCGCCAGGTCGGCGAGGCCCCCGAGATGCGCGACCTCGATCGCGCGCAGAGCCTGGTCGAGGCCTGCTTCGCGAGCGAGGACTTCAAGGAAGGCCGCACCGCGTTCATCGAAAAGCGCACGCCGAATTTCAAGGGCTGCTAGGGTACGGCGCGCAAGACGCGGCCCGGCCTGCTAGTATGCGGGCTCGAAAAACTCGCATTACAAGGAACCATACCCCATGCAGTCATACTGGATTCAGGCTAGCGGCGGCAAGACCCTACTGGAAAAGCGGGACATGCCGGCACCCGAGGCCGGGCCGGGGCAGGTGCTGGTGCGCATGCACGCTGTGTCCCTCAACCGCGGCGAGTTTATCGTCGGCGGGCTGACCAAGGCCGGGGCCGCTAAACCCGTCGGCGCCGAAGGCGCGGGCGAGGTGGTGAAATTGGGCGAAGGCGTGTCCAGTCTAAAGGCGGGAGATCGCGTCATGGGTCGCTGCGCCGCGGCATTCTCCGAATTCGCGGTCATGGAAGCGCGCGAGGCCATCCTCATGCCGCAGCGCCTGTCCTGGGAAGAGGGCGCGGCCATTCCGCTGGTGTTCAATGTTGTGCACGACATGCTCATCGCGCAGGGCCGACTCGCGGCCGGCGAGTGGTTGTTGGTGACCGGTGTTTCCGCCGGGGTCGGCGTGGCGGCGCTGCAGGTTGCCAAGATGCTGGGCGCCAGGGTGATCGGCACCTCGGGCTCGCCCGGGAAGCTCGAACGGCTGAAAGCGCTGGGTCTGGATGTGGGCATTTTGACGCGCAAGGCCGATTTCAGCGATGCGGTGATGAAAGCCACGGACGGCAAGGGTACCAACCTCGTCATCAACAACGTCGGCGGCTCGGTGTTCGCCGAATGCGTGCGTTCGCTCGCGTTTGAAGGCCGCTTCGCCACCGTCGGTTATGTCGATAACGTGCTGACGGGTGAGATCGACATCCAGGCCCTGCACACCAAGCGCCTCACGCTCTTCGGCGTGTCGAACAAGCTGCGCAACGTCGAGCAGCGCGCCAAGACCGTCACGGGTTTTATCGCCGACTTGCTGCCTGCGCTCGCCGATGGCCGCATCCGGCCGGTGATCGACAAGGTGTTCTCCTTTGACGAGATACCGGCGGCCAAGGACTACATGGAATCGAACACGCACTTGGGCAAGATCGTGGTGCGGGTGCAGCCCGGGAACTGAAGCGCGGGGCCTGAGTCCTCAGGCGCGGGGCGGCGCCGGCGACAAACACGGTCATCGTGTTGTCGCCGCTATGGTGCATTGCGGTGCGCTGCGTCCGGCTATTCGGCCTTGATCCCCGCTGCCTTCACCACCTTGCCCCAGGTGGTGTACTCGCGCTGGACGTATTTGGCCAATTCCTCGCTGGTGCCCGGTTGGGGCTCCATGCCCTGGGCGAGAAGCTGCTGGCGGACCTCGGGCGTGTTGAGAACTTTCACCAGTTCCATGTTGAGTCGGTCAATAATGGCCTTGGGCGTTTTGCCCGGCGCCATATAGGCATACCAGTTGGTCGCCTCGTAGCCGGGATAGCCTGATTCGGCGATGGTTGGCACGTCGGGAAAGGATGCCGAGCGCGTCGCCCCGGTCGTGGCCAGCGCGCGGATCCTGCCCGCCTTGACCTGGGGCACGGCCGAGGGCGCCGAGGCAAACACCGACGGCACCTGCCCGCCGAGCAGGTCGGACATTGCCGGCCCGCCGCCCTTGTAGGGCACGTGCCTAATGTCGGCGTGGGCCATGATCTTGAACAGTTCGCCCGCAAGGTGGCCGGCGCCGCCTATGCCCGAGGTACCGTAGCTCATGGTGCCGGGCTTGGCGTTGGCCAGCTTGACATAGTCGGCGACCGATTGCGCCGGGACCGCGGAGTTCACCACCAGCACGTTGGCGAACACCACCGCCATGGTGATGGGTGCCAGGTCATGCAGCGGGTCGTAGGGCAGCTTCGCGATCTGGTGCGGCGCGACGGCGATCGAACCCACTGCGGCGAGCAGGATGGTGTACCCGTCCGGACTGGCCTTGGCTACCAGGTCGGCCGCGATGGTGCCGCCGGCCCCGGCGCGGTTTTCGACGATGACCGGGTGACCGAGGTTTTCACCCAGCTTTTTGGCGATGATGCGTGCCGTGGTATCGGTTCCGCCGCCGGGGGCGAAGCCGACGACCATGTTGATCGGCCGGGTGGGAAAGGCGACCTGGGCGAGCGCGTTTGCGCTCAGGGACAGGGTCAGGGGCAGGACAAGTAAGGCTCTCAGGTAATGCATCATGATTTCTCCTCGCGACGGCAAACTATGGGATGCTTGTCTGTCTCAATATTGTCTTGACTGAAACGTTCACTGTTATCAGTATAGTGGACCCAAAGCTCATGCTTCAGGCTCTTACTTTGTTGGAAATACGAACCCCCGTTCAGACTCATTCCATATTGGAATAGGGGTTAATCGGGTGGGGTGTATGACTTATTACGATGTGACTCGTCCGCACCCGATGCGCCACACTCATTATGGCTTATCGCTCAAAGGAATCCCAGATGCCGATCTCCAAAACTGACAAGATGATTGCCGAGAAGGACGGCCCGATCGGCTGGATCACATTCAACAATCCAGAGCGTCGCAACGCCGTCTCCATGGCCATGTGGGAAGCGCTGGCCGACATTGTGCGCGATTACGAGAAAGACAACGCCATCCGCGTGATCGTGCTCAAAGGGGCCGGGGACAAGGCCTTCGTCTCCGGGGCGGACATCTCGGAGTTCGAGGAGAAGCGCTCTTCCCCCGCGACGACCAAGGCCTACAACCAGGCATCGGGCAAGGCGAACGATGCGCTGATGCACGCGGGCAAGCCCACCCTCGCCATGATCCGCGGCTATTGCATTGGCGGCGGCGTCTCGGTGGCCT
>PKWQ01000061.1 GCA_003133265.1 Acetobacteraceae bacterium | reverse complement strand
GTGGACATGGCGCCGGTGCAGGAAATCATCCGCCTCCCCGAGGTGGTACGGGTGCCGCTGGCGCCGGCCGCGCTCGATGGCCTGGCGAATCTGCGCGGCAAGGTGCTGCCCATCATCTCCCTGCGCCGCATGTTCGGTTTTCCCGAGCAGGAACATGACGACTCCACCCGCGCGGTGGTGGTGGACGTGGGTCAGCCGCTCGGTTTTGTGGTGGACCGGGTGGCTAGCGTGGTGGGGGTGGAGCCCAGCCAGATCGAGGATGTGGGCGCGATTCGCAGCACGGTGGATACCGACCTGCTTTCCGGGCTCATCAAGGGTGTGGGCGGCCACGCCATGATCATGGTGCTGGACTTCGAGAAGCTCATTGCGCGTGAATTCTCGCAAATCGCCGGCATCGCCAAAAGCGCAGGCATGACGGGTGCTTTGTCCACCAATACAGCGGACGCGGATGCGGAAGAGGAAGCGAGCGATGAACTGCAACTGGTGAGCTTCAACGTCGCCGAACAGGAATACGCCATCGCCATCGAAGACGTGCAGGAGATCGTCCAGGTGCCGGACACGATCATTCATGTGCCGCACTCGGAATCGCACGTCATCGGCGTGATGACCCTGCGCAGCCGCCTGTTGCCGCTGGTCAGCCTGCGCCGCATGTTCGGCCTGTCCGATCAGCCCCTGGATGAAAAAAGCCGCATCGTCGTGCTGGCCTTGGGCGGCACCTCGGTCGGCGTGGCGGTGGATGGGGTGAGCGAAGTGCTGCGGGTCGCCAAGACCTACGTGGACGCCATGCCTGCCCTGCTCGCCAAGGAGGGGGAGCTCGCCGATATTTCCGAAATCTGCCGGCTGGACGACGGCAAGCGCCTGGTGTCCATCATCACGGTGCGCAACCTGTTCGACCATTCGGCCATCAAGGAGGCATTGAATACCGTGAACGACATTGATCGAAAAACCGGCGAGGACACTGCCGAACTGGATGAAGACCTGGACGACGACGAGCAGGTGGTGGTGTTTCGCCTGGACAAGGAGGAGTTCGGCGTGCCCATCAACAGTGTGCAGGAGATCGTGCGCGTGCCGGAGGAACTCATCCATGTGCCCAGAGCCCCCGCGTTCGTCGAAGGCGTCATCAATCTGCGCGGCAGCGTGCTGCCGGTGATCGACCTGCGCCTGCGCCTGGGTCTGCCGCGGGTGGAGCGTTCCGACAACCAGCGCATCATGGTGTTTCTGATTGCCGACGTGCGCACCGGCTTCATCGTTGATCAGGTGGCCGAGGTGCTCAAGATACCCAAGGCGGTCATCGAGCCGGCGCCGAAACTCTCCAGCGGGCAAGGGAGGCTGCTGTCGCGCATGGCCAATATGGAGAAGCAAAAACGCATGGTGCAGTTGCTTGAGCCCGCGTATCTGGTCGAGGGCGAAGAGCTTACAACTCTCGCCGCAGTGGGGGGGTGAGGCCGTGATCAAGCTCCTGATCGTCGACGATTCGGCGCTGATGCGGCGCCAGCTGACGCAGATATTTGCGTCAGCTGGCGATTTCGAAATATGCCAGGCGAGAAACGGCCGCGAGGCGGTGGAGCAAAACCGCGCTTTTCAGCCGGACGTGGTCACGCTGGACATCAACATGCCGGAGATGGACGGTCTCACGGCGCTCTCCCTCATCATGGCCGAGCGCCCGGTTGCGGTGGTCATGGTGTCGTCGCTGACCGAAAAAGGGGCGCTGGCCACCTTCGAGGCCCTGAATCTCGGCGCGGTGGATTACATCGTCAAGCCGGGCGGCACCATTTCGCTGTCGATCGATAAGATCACGGACGAGCTCGTGGGTAAGGTGCGTGCCGCCGCCCATGCGCGCATCAAGGGTAAAGGGTCCGCCGTCAAGGGGCTGGCCCAGCGCATGCGCGACGACCGTGAAAAAGTCGCCACCCGCCCCGTGGCGGTGCGCCGCGGTATCGCGGGAGAAGGCTTGGTCATCGTCGGTGTGTCTACCGGCGGCCCGCGCACGTTGGAGGAGATCTTGCCGCAATTGCCAGCCGACTTTCCTTGGCCGGTGTTGGTGGCGCAACACATGCCGGCAGCGTTTACCAAATCCTTTGCCGATCGGCTGAATCAAGTTTGTGCGCTACGGGTCGTCGAAGCTGCGTCACCGATGCCGGTCGAGCCCGGCACCGTCTACATCGCCAAGGGTAGCGCCGACATGGTGGTGGCCATGCGGGCTGGCAAGCTCACTGTGCTGCCGAAACCGGAAAATTCGCTGCACCTTTGGCACCCGTCGGTGGAGTTGCTCGGCCGCTCAGTGCTGGAACATTGCGACCCGGCACGGGTGACGGGGGTGATGCTCACCGGTATGGGCTGCGACGGATCGGACGCCTTTACCGAGATCAAGCAACGCGGCGGGCGCACCATCGCCGAATCGGAAGAATCTGCCGTGGTGTTCGGCATGCCCAAGGAACTGATCGAAAAACGCGGCGCCAGCATGGTCCTGGCGGCGGAGAAGATCGCCGACCAGCTCAATGTCTGGGCCGGGCGATAAAGGGAAAAAATGGCCTTCATCAAGAAAAAAAACACCGAGTCTATTGTTCAGGAAGATCGTAAACAGACGCGGGAGTGCCCGGATCTGCTGGCGGCCCTGGAGGACGACAATGCTACGACTCGCCGCTGGGCCGCACGAGATCTCGTCAACTGCCAGGACGTCGCCGCCGCGCTGGTCGATCGCCTGAAGCGAGAGGGGGACCTATCCGTGCGGGAAGTGATCCTCACCACCTTGACCCGTCTGGGCAATGCCACGGCGGTGGCGGGTCTGGTGGATTGCCTGCGCAGCGAGAACGCGCCCCTGCGCAACGAGGCCATCGAGGCGATGAAGGAGCTG
>PKWQ01000249.1:5125-7168 GCA_003133265.1 Acetobacteraceae bacterium | reverse complement strand
GCGCCGGAACTGGCGCCGGTGTTCAGCCACGTCTCGCCCTGCTTCGCCTATCGTTTCAAGCAGGACGGCGAGACCGACGCGCGGTATCTCGATCGCCTGGCCGCCGAGCTGGAAGCCGAGTTCCAGCGCCTCGGCCCGGACAACGTGATCGCCTTCCTGGCCGAGCCGGTGGTGGGGGCAACGACCGGCTGCGTGGCGGCGGTCCCCGGCTATTTCCGGCGCATGCGCGAGATCTGCGACCGGCACGGCGCGCTGCTGATCCTGGACGAGGTGATGTGCGGCATGGGCCGCANNGATGCGCTGCGCGCCGGCTCGGGCGCGTTCATGCACGGGCATACCTACCAGGCGCATCCGGTCGCCTGCGCCGCCGCGCTGGAGGTGCAGCGCATCATCCGCGAGGACGATCTGCTGACCAACATCCGCGCCCAGGGCGCGCGGCTGGAGGCGGCGCTGGTCGAACGTTTCGGCAATCATCGTCATGTCGGCGACGTGCGCGGGCGTGGCCTATTCTGGGCGCTGGAATTCGTCGCCGACCGCGCGACGAAGCAGGTGTTCGATCCGGCGCTGAAGCTCAACGATCTGGTGAAGCACGAGGCGCTGGCGCGTGGGCTGGCGATCTATCCGATGGGCGGCACGATCGACGGCAAGCAGGGCGATCATGTGATCGTCGCGCCGCCCTACATCGCCACCGCCGCCGACATCGACGCCATCGTCGACCGGCTGGGTGCGGCGGTGGACGCGGCGCTGGCGCGCGTCGGCGGCTGACAAAAGACATCCTGGGGAAAACGATGCCGATGCAACACGGCAAGGTCCTGCTTGAAACGATCGACGGCGTCGCGGTGCTGACGCTGAACGATCCGGCGGCGCTCAACGCCTTCGGGATCAAGCTGCGCGCAGACATGTTCGATGCGATGGATATCATTGAGGCCGGCGGTGCGCGCGCCCTGCTGATCACCGGCGCCGGGCGGGGCTTCTGCTCGGGGGCCAATCTGAACGATCCCGACCGTGCGCCACGCGATCGCGCCGCCGAGGCGCGCGGCGAGGTGACGAACGATCTGGAGGCCTGGTACAACCCGATGTTCCTGCGGCTGCGCGATCTGCGCATCCCCGTGGTTGCCGCGATCAACGGCGTGGCGGCGGGCGCGGGCATGAGCCTGGCGCTCTCGGCCGACATCAGGATCGCCGCGCGCTCCGCCAGTTTCCTGCAAGCCTTCGCGCGCATCGGTCTGGTGCCGGATTGCGGTTCCTCGTTCCTGCTGCCGCGCCTGATCGGTACCGCCCGGGCTCTCGAACTCTCGTTGCTGGCCGAGCCGCTGACGGCGGAAACCGCGCTCGCCTGGGGCATGATCAACCGCGTGGTGGACGACGCCGCGCTGATGCACGAGGCGATGGCGATGGCGCGCCGCCTCGCCGACGGTCCGGCATCGCTTGGCATGATCCGCCGGCTCTACTGGGAGGGGATGACCAACAGCTATCCTGAGCAGTTGGCGCTGGAGGCGCGGTTGCAGGTCGCCGCCGGCGTGACCGAGGATTTCCAGGAAGGCGTCGCCGCGTTCCGCGAGAAGCGCAAGCNNTTCTCCCCGATCATGATCGCGCCGGCATTGGTGTTGCCGGACAGCACCGTGGGCATGATCGAGGCATCCACCACGCGCAGCCCCTCGATCCCCTTCACCCTCAGCGAGGTATCCACCACCGCGTTGGTCTGCGGTCCCATCATGCAGGTGCTGGTCGGGTGGAAGGTGGTGCCGGCGGTGTTGCGCACATGCTCCAGCAGGGCCTCGTCGGTCACCGCCGCGCGGCCGGGCCAGTATTCCTCGGTCACCAGCGGGCGCATGGCGTTGGACTGGAACACCGCGCGGCCGACCTTCAGGGCGGCGACGATGGTATCCTTGTCCGCCTGGGTCGACAGGTAGTTCGGGTTCATCGCCGGCGGCTGGGTCGGGTCGGGCGAGGTGATGCGCAGCCAGCCGCGGCTTTCCGGCCGGCAGGGAATGGCGACCAGGGTGCAGCCGGGGAAGTCGTGCATCGCCTCGCCGGTCTTCT
>PKWQ01000249.1:0-5106 GCA_003133265.1 Acetobacteraceae bacterium | reverse complement strand
TCCAGCCCGGTCAGAACCTGCCGCCATAGGCTGTGATAGATCTCGTTCACCGTGTTGGCATGGGCGCATTTGTAGATCAGGCGCGCGCCGACATGGTCTTGCAGGTTCGCGCCGACGCCGGGCAGGTCGTGCGCCACCTCGATCCCGAGCGAGTGCAGCAGTTCCCCCGGCCCGATGCCGGATAGTTGCAGCAATTGCGGCGAGTTGATCGAGCCGCCGGACAGCAGCACCTCGCGCCGCGCGCGCACCGTGCGCAGCGTCCCGTTCTGGCTGAACTCGATGCCGACGGCGCGCTTGCCCTCCATCACGATGCGGTGCGCCAGCGCGCGCGTCTCCACCGTTAGGTTGGGCCGCGACATCGCCGGGCGCAGATAGCCGACGGCGGTGGAGCTGCGGCGGCGGTCGCGCACGGTCAGTTGCAGCGGCCCCACGCCTTCTTGGTCGGGGCCGTTGAAGTCCGCGTTGAATTTATGGCCGACCTCCTGCGCCCCGGCGATGAAGGCGTCGTGCAGCTCGTGCGGCGCGCGCAGATTGGACACCGCGAGCGGCCCGCCGGCGCCGTGCAGCTCGTCCGCGCCGCGCTCCTGGTCTTCCGCCTTCCTGAAATAGGGCAGCACGTCGTCGTACGACCAGCCAGTGTTCCCCATCTGCCGCCAGAGGTCGTAATCCTGCTTCTGGCCACGGATATAGATCAGGCCGTTGATCGAGCTGGAGCCGCCCAGCACCTTGCCGCGCGGCCAGGGAATGCGCCGGTTGTGCATCTCCGGCTGCGGTTCGGTCTCGTAGTACCAGGCGACCTTGGGGTTGTAGATGTTGCGGTAGAACCCGGCGGGGATATGGATCCAGGGATCGCGGTCCTTGCCCCCGGCCTCCAGCAGCAGCACGCGGGTGTTGGGATCGGCCGACAGCCGGTTGGCCAGCACGCAGCCAGCCGAGCCGGCCCCGACAATGATGAAGTCGTAGTCCTCGTTGGCCATCGGATTTCCCCCATTCGCCGGCTTCGCGCCATGGCGTTCCGGGCGAGTATGCCACCGGCATCCAAAAGGCCAACACGGATAACCCGCACAAGGTCGGGGAAAGGCTACATTTCGGGACGCAGATCGAAGGTCCGGCTCAAGGCGATCTGCCCGGCTGGAGTGACGGCCACGGCACGCGTGCCCTCGATGCGGCGCAGCCAGCCCTGCGCGAAGCAGGTTTGGCACAACGCGGCCCCCACGGCGCCGGCGATGTGTGACCGCCGCTCGCTCCAGTCGAGGCACGGACAACAGAACACCCGCCCGCCATGCCGGGCGGTACGCGCCATCACGGCATCGAGGTCCACGCCGAGATCGCGAAGAAAGACGGCCCCATCATCCGTGAGCACACCACCGTCCGGCGAGAGATCCACCTGCCCGCGTTCCACCATCCGATCGGCCATCGCGACGGCAAGCTGGCCCGCCAGGTGATCGTAGCAGGTCCGGGCACGGCGCAGCGCCTTGTCGCGGGGCCCGACCACGATCGGCGCCTTGCGGCGGGCGTTGTCTGGACCGCCGAGACCGGAGGCCACGGACATGATGCTTTCCAGCATATGCGCCACATCCGGCGAAGCGAGGCGATGGTAGCGGTGCCGTCCCTGGCGCTGCATCGTCAGGAGGCCGGCTTCCGTCAGACGCGCGAGATGGCCGCTGGCCGTCTGCGGCGTAATGCCCGCGGCACGCGCCAACTCGGTGGCGGTCAGGGCACGGCTGTCCATCAGTGCCGCCAGCATGTTGGCACGAGCGGGGTCGCCGACCAGAGCGGCGGTTTCAGCAAACGCGGAGATGCTGAACATGGCACTCCCTTTCCACAATGGCGGCCTATTCTAAAGGCCTGAATGAAAGAATGCTTGGTGGGCTCCGTAGCATCATCCGGGGTGGCTGGGGGAGTTTTCCGGCGAACAAGCAGCATCGCGGATCACCCAATGAAAATCCCGCCCCTTTTCCAATCCTGGCCTCCCTTTCCCGCCAGCCCGCCCCATGAGAGCGGCTGGGCTCGGATGCTGCGCTGGATCGAGGATCGCCAGAACCTGGCCGAGCTGGCTGACCGCGCATGAAGGCCGTGCGGGAGGTCTTCTTTGGCTGGTATGTCGTCGGCACCGCCTTTGTCGTCGCGATTTTTTCCTGGGGGATCAGCTTCTACGGACCGCCCATCTTTCTCCAATTCCCGCACCAAACGCGCGGCTGGCCGGTCTCGCTGATTTCGGCTGCCATCACCGCGCATTTTCTGCTGGGCGCTGCCATAGTCGTTAATCTTGCGGTCCTGTATCGCCGCTTCGGCATCGTCGCGGTCACGCGTGCGGGCGCTTTAATGACAGCGATCGGCCTCCTGGGATGGGCGTTCGCGCGCGAACCCTGGCAGCTTTTCCTGGTGACCCCGATCAGCGGTGCGGGCTGGGCGATGACCAGCGGCGCGGCGCTCAATGCGATGGTTGCCCCGTGGTTCATTCGGAGGCGACCGGCTGCGCTGAGCATGGCCTTCAACGGCGCCAGCATGGGCGGCGTCCTGTTCTCGCCTCTATGGGTGTCGGGTTGATCGCCTGGCTGGGCCTTCCCCTCGCCGCCGCGATGGTGGCTGCGACCGTCGTTCCGGTGCTCTGGTTCCTCGCGGGCCGCTATCTCGGCCGCACCCCGGCCATAATGCGGCTGTCGGCGGATGGGGACGCCGAACAGGGGCGGGCCGCCGCCTCGCCGCACCTGATCTCGGCTGCCGTGGCGTTCTCCCAGCCCTTGCGGGACCGGCGCTTCGTAACCCTTACCGTGGCTTCGACGCTTGGTCTGTTCGCGCAGATCGGCCTGTTGGCACATCTGTTCTCGTTGCTGGTGCCGATCCTGGGCGATGCAGGAGCGGGCGTCACGATGGGGGCGGCCACGGCCTGCGCCATCGGTGGCCGAAGCCTGCTCGGCCTGATGATGCCGCCGCATGCGGACCGCCGAATCATCACCGCGGCAAATTTTATTCTTCAGGCGGTCGGCTCCGTCGTATTGCTCAGCGCCGGGCCGTCGGTGCCGTGGGTGCTGCTCGGCTGCGGATTATTCGGGCTGGGTCTGGGCAACGTCACCTCCCTGCCGGCACTGATCGCGCAGATCGAGTTCAGGCCGATGGATCTGTCGCGAGTGGTCGCGCTGGTGACGGCGACCAGCCAAGCCGGCTATGCGTTCGCACCAGCCGCCTTCGGGCTGTTACGCGATCTCGGCATCGGGCCTTCATCGAGTCCCGCGCCCCTGCTGTTCGCCACGGCGGCGATTTTCCAGCTCGCGGCGGCCGGTACGGTGCTGCTCGGCCGCCGGCGTGTTTCGCCGGAAGCCGTTCGTGTCTGAAGCGGCCTTCGCCGCTATTCCGCCGCGAGCCAGTCCTCGATCAGCCGCCGGGCGATGCTGTCGGCGCGCGGCAACTGGAAGCCGTGCGCGTCGCAGTTGCGCATTTCCTCGCCGGTGAACCAGCGGGCGTCCTTCAGTTCCACCGGGTCGATGGTGATCTCCTCGCTCAGCCCCTCGGCGTAGAAGCCCAGCATGATGTTGGCCGGGAACGGCCAGGGCTGGCTGGAGTGGTAGCGCACGGCGCCGACGCTGACGCCGACCTCTTCCAGAACCTCGCGCCGCACCGCTTCCTCCAGGCTCTCGCCCGGCTCGACGAAGCCGGCCAGCGTCGAATACATCGTCGCGCGCGGGAAGCGGGTGGAATGGCCGAGCAGCGCCTTGCCGTCGCGATGCACCAGCATGATCACGGCGGGGTCGGTGCGGGGGAAATGCTGCACGTTGCAAGCGGTACACAGCATCATATGCCCGGCGGTCTTTGGCTCGCAGGCCGCGCCGCACACGCCGCAGAACCGGTGCTTCACCCGCCAGTGCATCAGCCCGCGGGCATGCGCCAGTACCGAGGCGTCCTCGTTGCCCACCGCGCTGCCGAAATTCCGCAGATCGACGAACGTGGCGACGTCCTCCGGCAGCAGCGGCAGCGGATCGTCGACATGGCTGACGTCGATCGCAAACACCGGCACCCCGTCGCGCAGGCCGAGGAAGCTCCATGGCCCGCCGGCCATGTGCAGCTCGCCCGCCACCTCGCCGCTGATGAACACCGCCTCCGGCTTGCTGCCTTCCTCGCCGGCGCGGATCAGGTTGCGGGCGCGCCAGATCGGCACGAACAGCGTCTGCGGATGCCTGAGCGCCGCCTCGATCCAGGCGTCGTCCTCCCGCTTCTCCCCCGCGCGGTCGAGCGGGCTGCCGGAATAGACGTTGTCGCGGCTGGCTAGGATCAGGGTCATGTCTCCGCCCATGCAGTTTTTTGCTGCCTGGACGGTGCCACGGGTCGATCTGCGCGGCAACGGGTTGTGGCCAAGGCCGAGAAACATGATATGGAGAAGCCGGGAGGTCGGCGGCGGACGGGCGCCTCGCCAACCCGGTCAGGTCCGGAAGGAAGCAGCCGCAACGAGTTTCCGCTCGGGTCGTTTAGTTGGCCTCCCACCCGCAACGGTCCGTTTAGAAGGTGGCCGCCGCTGCGGCTAGTATTTGCCCGCATGTCCGGCCTATTTGGTGACGATCCCCCGGCAGACGCCGCCCCGCCCCCCCCGGCGGGGCCGGGGCTGTTCGGCGACGATCCCGCGGCATCCGCCGCCCCGCAGACCGCCCCATACCGGGTGCTGGCGCGCAAATACCGTCCCACGACGTTCGACGACCTGATCGGCCAGGAGGCGATGGTGCGCACCCTGCGCAACGCCTTCGCCACCGGCCGGGTGGCGCATGCCTTCATGCTGACCGGCGTGCGCGGCGTCGGCAAGACCACCACCGCGCGCATCATCGCCCGCGCGCTGAACTGCACCGGCCCGGACGGGACCGGCGGCCCCACCGCCGATCCGTGCGGGGTGTGCGACAATTGCCGCGCCATCCTGGCCGACCGCCACCCGGACGTGGTGGAGATGGACGCCGCCAGCCGCACCGGCATCGACGACGTGCGCGAGATCATCGAGGCGACGCGCTTCCGCCCGATGCAGGCGCGCGCCAAGGTCTTCGTCATCGACGAGGTGCATATGCTCTCCCGCAACGCCTTCAACGCGCTGTTGAAGACGCTGGAGGAGCCGCCGCCGCATGTGAA